>DATGEF010000395.1:0-18461 GCA_035310405.1 Chloroflexia bacterium
CTGGCCGTCTTCGTCGGCGGCTGCACCGTGGCGGCTGCGGCCGCCGTAGGCAGGGACGAGGGGTCGGGGGTCAGGGGTCAGGGATCAGAGAACGATCCAGAGAACGATCCCCGGATCACCGATCCCGCCGTTCCCAATCCAAAATCCAAAATCCAAAATCCAAAATCCGACGCCATTCTCGACGGGCTCGTCGAGCTGGCCGACCAGAGCCTGCTGCGCCAGGTAGCGGGGGCCGACGGCGAGCCGCGGTTTATCATGCTGGAAACAGTGCGGGAATATGCCTGGGAGCGGCTAGAGGCCCAGGGCGAGGCGGCCGCGCTGCAGTGCCGGCATGCCGAGTTTTTCGTGGCCTGGGCGCAGCCGCCCCCGCCCGGCGCACCCGCTCCCCCGCTGGGCGTGATTATCGCGCGCCGGGAAGAGGAGCACGACAATCTGCGCGCCGTGCTCCAGTGGACCCTCGACCACGGGGAAGCCGAGATGGCCCTGCGCCTGGCCGGGGCGTTGTGGGGGTTCTGGGATCGGCAGGGCTACCTCAGTGAAGGCCGCCGCTGGCTGGACGCCGCCCTGGCCCAGCGGGCGCAGGCGCCGGTGCGGGCGCGGCTGGCGGCCCTGTATGGGGCGGGGATCCTCGCCTGTAGCCAGGGGGAGCCGGCCGCAGGCGAGGTCTGGCTGGCCGAGCGCCTGGCCTTGGGCCGGGAGCTGCATGATCCCCCCGTTATGGCCTGGTCGCTCTATGGGATCGCCTGGGCAGCGACCGGTCAGGGGGACTTTGCCCGCGTGGTGCGCCTGGGGACAGAGTGCCTGGCGCTGTTCCGGGAGCAGGCGAACAAGGAGGGGGTGTCGCTTACGCTCCGCCGCCTGGCGACGGCCGCCCAGGTGCAAGGCGACCTGGCGCAAGCCCGGGCCTACACCGAGGAAAGCCTCGCGCGTGACCGGGAACGCGACGACGCGGTCGGGGTGGCGGCCAACCTGAGCGCGCTCGGCGAGCTGGCCCGGCTGCACGGCGATTACACGCACGCCGCCGCGTATTACGAGGAGAGCCTGGCCCTGAACCGCGTCGGGGGCGTGAAGACGCGGCTGATCCCCGTCCTCCACAACCTGGGCCATGTAGCCCTCCACGAGCAGAACACGGCCCGGGCGGCGATCCTGTTCGCCGAAGGTCTGGGCTTGAGCCGGGAGCTTGGGCATAAGCCGCTGATCGCCGCCTGCCTGGCCGGCCTGGCCGGGGTCGCCGCCGGGGACCACCAGCCGGAGCGCGCCGCCCGCCTGTTCGGCGCGGTCGACCACCTCCACCAGCAGATCGGCGGCCGGCTGGAGTCCATCGACCAGGCCGAGTATGACCGCAACCTGGCCACGGCCCGCGCCGGCCTGGATGCCGCCGCCTGGGACCAGGCCTGGCGGGCCGGCGCGTTGCTGACCCTGGAGCAGGCGATCGCGTATGCCGTCCCGGTCGAATCGTGAATTCAGCTATGAACGGCTAGCCCAGGTGTAGCCGCCGGGCGAAGTCGGCGAAGACGGCGTTGCTCCAGCCGAAGCCGGCCACGTTCCCGTAGAGGCCCCCCTCCGGGTGGATCTCCGGGTGGACCACGTTGTATTTCTCCCAGAGCGCGCCGGTGGCCGCGAAGACCCCCGCGCAGGTCGCGCACCACTTCTGCATGAGGCGGGTCGCCTCGGCGGTGTAGCCGTAGCGCTCCAGCCCGGCGACGACGATCCACTGCAGCGGCGCCCAGCCGTTGGGGTAGGCCCACTGCCGGCCGGCGCGCTCCTCGGGGGTCGTCACCAGCCCGCCCGGGTGCTCGAAGCGGGGCAACCACTCTCGCACCAGGCAGGCGGCCTGGCGGTTGGTGACCAGGCCCGCCCAGAGCGGGTAGAACCCGGCCAGCGAGAGATGCGGGTTGCGCCGCTTATGGACCCAGTCGTAGTCGAAATAGAAGTGCTGGTCCTCATCCCACAGCAGCCGCTGCATCGTCGTGGCCCGCTTGGCGGCCTGCCGCCGCCAGGTGGCGGCCCGGCGCGGGTGGCCCAGGGCCGCGGCCGCCCGCGCGAAGTCCTGCTCGCGAGCGTAGAGAATCGCATTCAGGTCGACGGGCAGATGCTCCAGCCAGCGGTCGTCACAGCGCGTGGAGTGGTCCCAGCCGCTCTCGCAGGAGGCGAGCATGTCGAGGAAGTTGATATCGAAATAGCGCGACAGGCCGGCATAGACCAGCCGGGCATGGGGCTGCGCCGTGCCGAGCCAGACGGTAGCATGCTCGGCCTCGGCCAGGCGCATCAAGCGCGCGAGATAGCGATCCGCGTCGGCATCCCCGCGGCGCTGCTTGACGCCATAGGCCAGCCAGATCAGCGCGGCGAAGAACGGCGGCTGGCTGCGCGAGAGAAAGTAGTACCGGCTGGCGTTCGGGATGAGGCCAAAGCGGCGATAGAGGGCGGCCAGGTTATCGGCCATGTCGACGATCAAGGACTCGTGCGCGGTCCCGACCAGGCCGAGGGCCATGAAATAGCTGTCCCAGTAATACATCTCCTGGAACATCGGGCCGGCGCTCGGCACCAGGTACGGCCGCGGCAGGCCGATCAGCGTGCCCTGCTCCCGCGGGTGGTGGCGGATGATGCGCGGCCAATAGTCCGCGATATAGGTCAGGACCGGGGTGTAGTCCATCGGCGAGCCTCCCTCGTTTAGAATAATGCTGACGGCGGCGGGCCGGCTATGGTATACTGTAGCGTTTGATGCCGGCAACGGGCAGACTGGCGCGACCAGCAACCTACACAATGGCTCAGTGCTGATCGCTGACCCCTGACCGCTCGTCCGCTGATCGCTCGTCCACACAGGAATTATAGCAAATGCCGACAAAGAGCGCGCCCTATGCGGCCGACTTGCCCCCGCTCCTGGCCGCCGCGTTACAGGCGGACGCGCCGGACCGCCTGGTGGCCTATTTGATCGCCGGCAGTGGGCTGCCCGGGCCCCGCCTGAACCTGGCCCTCACCGGGGCTTTTGCCGACGCGGTGGGGGCGGTGGTCGCCACGCCCGATCCGCCCGTCGCGCGGCTGGAAGCCTTGCTCGACGGCTGGGCGGCGCTGTCGCCGGCCGTGGCGCCGGGCGACGCCCCGCGCGCGATCCTGCCGTGCGCGGCGGTGCTGGCCTATGGGCAGGTAGCCGTCGTGCGGCCCGATTGGTGGCCCGACGAGATCGCCAAGCTCCAGCGGGCGGCGGCCGATTCCCGCTGGCGGGTGCGCGAGATCGTGGCCCTGGCCCTCCAGCGCCTGCTCGCCGCCGATTGGCCGCGCACCCTGGCGGCCCTGGACGGCTGGCTGGCGACCGACCACCCGCTCGTCGTGCGCGCGGCCGCGGCGGCCGTCGCCGAGCCGCCCTTGCTGCGCGATCCCGATCGCGGCGCCGCGGCGGTGGCCTTGCAGGCCCGCGCGACGCACTGGCTCGCGCAGCTTCCGCCCGCCCCGCGCCGATCGGAGCCGGGCCGAGTGCTGCGGCAGGCGCTGGGCTACACGGTCAGTGTCGCGACCGTGGCCGCGCCCGCCGCCGGCTTTGCGCTGCTGGAAACATTGGCCACCGCGGGCGATCCCGATCTCCAATGGATTGTCCGGGAAAATCTCAAGAAGGGCCGGCTGGCCCCCTGGCCCGATCGCCGGGCGGCGATCCAGAGCTTGCTCGCTCCGCAATGACGAGGAGTCCGTATGCGCTTGTATGACACGCTCTCGCAAGAGACGCAGACCCTGGAATTTCCCGACCAGACCGTCAAGATGTATGTCTGCGGCGTGACCCCCTATGATACCAGCCACCTGGGCCATGCCCGGGTCGCCGTGGTCTACGATACACTGCGACGCTTCCTGCAATGGACCGGCCTCCAGGTCCGCTATGTGCAGAATGTGACCGATATCGACGAGCCGCTGTTCGAGCGCGCCCAACGCGACGGCGTCTCTTGGCGGGAGCTGGGCGATCGCCAGACCGCCTATTACCTGGCCTCGCTGGCCCGACTCAACGTGGCGCGGCCGGAGTTTTACATCAAGGCCACCGACGAGATCGACGAGATGATCCCGCGCATTGCCCGCCTGCTGGAGCTGGGCCACGCCTACACCCGGGACGGCGCGGTCTACTACCGCGTGGCCTCCAAGCCCGATTTCGGCGCGATCGCGCACCAGGATTACGCGACGATGCTGGCGACGGCCAACGAGATGGGCAATCACCCGGACGACCCCCACAAGGAGGACCCGCTCGATTTCGTGCTCTGGCAGCGCTCCCAGCCCGGCGAGCCGGCGTGGCCCAGCCCCTGGGGCGCCGGCCGGCCCGGCTGGCATATCGAGTGCTCGACCATGGCGACCCATTACTGCGGCCCCCAGCTCGACATCCATGGCGGTGGCGCCGACCTGATTTTTCCCCACCACGCCTGCGAGATCGCTCAGGCTGAGCCGGTTACCGGGGTCGTGCCTTTCGTCCGCGCCTGGATGCACGTCGGA
This sequence comes from Chloroflexia bacterium, assembly GCA_035310405.1. Taxonomy (GTDB): domain Bacteria; phylum Chloroflexota; class Chloroflexia; order QHBQ01; family JAICKM01; genus JAICKM01. Next base: position 4,465 of record DATGEF010000395.1, read on the forward strand.
TTAGTGAGCCTGGGCGGCATCAAGATGTCGAAGTCGCTGGGCAACATGGTGTTCGTCGATCAGATTCTGCAGACCCATTCGGCCAACGCCTTGCGGTTGGCCATCCTGGGACAGCCCTACCGGGCGCCCTATGAGTACCACGCCGCGGATGTCGACACGGCGGAAGCCCAGATCGCGCGCCTCACCGCCGCGCTGGCCCGGCCGAGCCCGCATGGGGCGCCCGCCCGGACGGCCGGCGTGCGCGAGCGCTTCACGGCCACCTTGCAGGACGACTTCGACACCCCAGCGGCCATCGGGGTGTTGCTGGAGCTCGCCGGCGCCATCGTCCAGGGCGCCGCGGACGGACAAAACCCCCGCCCGGCCCAGGCCCTGCTACGGGAGCTGGCCGGAGTCCTGGGGTTAACGATGGAAGAGACGCCGCCGATCCGATCGCCCAAGGGAGCCTAAGTCAAATACTACAGGGGCTCAAGCCCCGTAGCTTGTCCCTAATCCACCGAGGTAGACTGAGACGATAGGCCATTTGACGGTGGCCCGCCAGCAAGAGGTCTACCGATGCTGGCAAGGTGGTACTTCGCGGCGATATTACGCGCCGCGGAAAGGTCGGCGTTCAGTTGATAGCCACACCCCCGACAGCAGAACACCGCTTGGCTCGGCCGATTCCTGCGACTGGTATAGCCACAGCGGTTACACGTCTGACTGGTATGGCGCGGGTCCACCAGCACGACCCGTTGCCCCTGGTTCTCCGCTTTGTAGCGTGTGAACTGCTGCAACTGCGCAAACGACCAGCTATGCAAGCGGCGCGATTGGGGGCCGTGGCGTTGCTGCACGCGGCGGCGGATGTGCGTCAGGTTTTCCAGCACGATCGTACCACACACCTGACTCGTGAGATACTGGCGGGCGTAGGGGGGAATGGTAAAGCCGAGTTCCAGGCGCCCGACAACGGTGGCCAGGCTACAGGTCGCCGTTGCCCACTTCACCCAATAGGACCGCAGATCGTAGCGAATGGGACAAAACTGGGAATGGGGGACCGTGGCTTTGCGGCCCTTGCGCTGCTGGGTCAGAGCCGATTTGACGGCTTCGGTGGCCTTCATGCGGCTAGAGACGACCAGTTGCGCGGGCAACGTAGGATGGACAGCCCGCAAGGGGTAACTAGAGTATAGCAACGTAGCCTTAGAAATTCCTACTACCCGCCGACCACGGCCCCTCAAGGGGCGTGGTTTCCAGGAGGTTATTTTATGACCCATCTGCCAGACGCCCCGCTGCCCCCCACCCGGCAAGAGCCGGTCACCGAAGTGCTGCACGGCCGCACCAATATCGACCCCTATCGCTGGCTCGAAGACGAGGCCAGCCCGGAGGTCCAGGCCTGGGTGGCGGCGCAGAACGCCTACACCGCGGCGCAGCTCAGCCGGGTGCCCACGCGGGAGGAGTTGCGCCAGCGCATGGCCACGATGCTGGCCATCGGCAGCGTTCAGGCCCCGAGGCGGCGGGCCGGCCGCTATTTCTACACCCGGCACGAGGGCACGCACAACCAGCCGCGCCTCTACCTCCGCGAAGGCCCGGATGGGGCCGAGCGGGTGGTGCTGGACCCCAACACCGCCAGTGCCACCGGGATCGTCGCCCTGGATTGGTGGTACCCGTCCGAAGACGGGCGGCGGCTGGCCTATGGCTATTCGTCGCAGGGCGACGAGAAGAGCACCCTCTACGTGCTCGATGTCGACTCCGGGCAGCGGCTGCCGGATACGATCCCGCACACGCGGTACAGCAGCCTGGCCTGGGAACACGACGGCCAAGGGTTCTATTACACGCGCAATCCCGCCCCAGGTACCGTGCCGCCCGGCGAAGAAGAGTATCATATCCAGGTCTTTCACCATCGCCTGGGCGACGACCCGGCCGCCGATCCCGAGATCTTCGGCGCGGGGCGCGACATGACGGAATCGCACGAGGTCCAGATCTCCCCGGACGGGCGCTGGCTGGTGATCTTCTCCAACCGCGGCTGGATCCACAGCGAGGTCCATGTGCGGGACCTGCACGCCCCCGCCGCCCCGCTGGTGCCGATTATCACCGGGCGGGAAGGCCGCTTCGCGGGTGAGGTGCTGGCGGATACGCTGTACGTGCGTACCAACTGGCAAGCCCCCCATGAGCAGGTCCTGGCGATCGACCTGACGAACCCGGCGCCGACCGCCTGGCGCGAGGTGATCCCCGAGCGCGCCGACGTGGTGATCCAGGGGCTGCTGATCGCGGGCGGGCGGCTGATCTTGAACGAAGAGCAGCACGTGGTCTCGCGGCTCGGCGTCTACAGCACGGACGGCACGCCGCAGGCGGCCCCGGCCCTACCCCCGCTGGGCTCCCTGACCGGCGTCGAAGGCGAGTCGGCCGACGAGGAGATCTTCTTCAGCTTCGAGTCGTACACCGTGCCCCCCACCGTCTACCGGTATCACCTGGGCCGCGGCGAGCTCAGTACCTGGGCCACCGTGCCCGTGCCTCTCGCCCTGGACACGCTCCAGGTGGAGCAGGTCTGGTACCCGTCGAAAGACGGCACGCGCGTGCCCCTGTTCATTATCGGGCCCCGGGGCTGGGCGCGGGACGGCAACAACCCGACCGTGCTGAACGGCTATGGCGGCTTCAATATCAGCCGCACCCCGGCCTTTTCGCGGCCGATCTTGCCCTGGATCGAGCGGGGCGGCCTCTACGCTGTCGCCAACCTGCGCGGCGGCAGCGAGTATGGCGAAGCCTGGCACGAGGCCGGGATGCTCGGCAACAAGCAAAATGTGTTCGACGATTTTGCCGCGGCCGCCGAATACCTGATCGCCCAGGGGTATACCCGGCGCGAGCGACTGGGCATCAGCGGGCGCAGCAACGGCGGCCTGCTGGTCGGGGCCACGCTGGTGCAGCGCCCCGAGTTGTTCGGGGCCGTCGTCTGCACGGTGCCGCTGCTCGACATGCTGCGCTACCAGCACTTCCGCATCGCCAAGCTCTGGATCCCTGAGTATGGCTCGGCCGACGACCCCGCGCAGATCGACTGGCTCTGGGCCTACTCGCCGTACCACCACGTGGTGCCAGGCACTGACTACCCGGCCGTCCTCTTCACCACTGCGGAGTCGGACAGCCGCGTCGATCCGCTCCATGCCCGCAAAATGGCGGCGCTCCTGCAGAGCACGCATCCCCGCCGGCCGGTCCTGCTCTGGGTCGAGACGGCCGCCGGGCACGGCATCGGCAAGCCCCTGACCAAGCAAATCGTGGAGCAAACCGACATCTGGACTTTCCTGGCCTGGCAACTGGGGCTGGGTCCAGTCGCGCCGGGTTAGGGGCCGGGCGCCGCGCCGCGCGCCCGCTGCCAGTCCGCCCAGATCGCGGCGTCGCCCCCAAAGGCGAGCGCGGGGAGCGCTGCGGGGGCAAAGAAGGCCAACTCGCCGACCTCGTCGGCCTGGGCGGCCAGGCGGCTGATATCCCCCCCGGCGACGTGCGCGCGGTAGGCCGCGACGACATGGGTGCGCCCGGGCGCGCTGTAGAGCCCGAGCAAGCCGTCCAGCACCACGTCTAAATTCGCCTCCTCGCGGACTTCGCGGATGGCCGCGTCCTCCACCCGCTCCCCGCGGTCCACATAGCCGCCCAAGAAGCTCCATTGGCCGCGGCCCGGCTCGGTATTCCGCCGGGCGAGCAGGATCTGCCCCGCGTGCTCGACCACGACCACCGCGACCAGCTTGGGGTCCAGGAAATGGATGAAGCCACAGGCCGGGCAGACCGGCCGGGGGCGGTCGAAGCGCAGCTGCTCCGCCAGGGGCGTGGCACAGACCGGGCAGTAGGTATAGACGGGATCAGCCATCAGATATTGTACCACAAATCCCGCCTGCAACCCTGTCACGCTTTTTGGGCCGCCCTTTGTCCCGGTGACCCTCTTCCGCCGCGCCCCGGTATCTGCTTTAATGAAATCAGGCATCGTCAGTGTGCGGCTGGCAGCGGCCAGTTCTGGAATACGCGATTCGACGCGGTTCGATAAGGAGGGAATCATGCGCAAACATCGTCGCTGGCCCCTAAGTGTGCTGATCTTGGGCCTGGCCCTGCTGGCCGCCTGGGCGCTGAGCCGCCCGGCGGCGCCGGGGCTGCAGGCCGCCGGCGCCGCCCCAGGCGCCCCCCTGCCCTGCGGTGCGGCCAGTTGGGCGGCGGGGGCGGCCTACCCCACCCCGATCGAGAGCGCGGCGGCGGCCGCCGTGGGCAATGCCGTCTACGTCTTCGGCGGCGAGGGCGCGCTCAACACCATCACCGCTGCGGCCAATAAATACGACCCGGTCACCGACACCTGGACGCCGATCGCCCCGCTGCCCGCGGCGCGCAAAAACGCCAGCGTGGTCAGCGACGGCACCTACATCTATATCCTGAACGGCTGGGATTCGCACGACATCCTCAGCGCCAGCCTGTACCGGTATAACCCGGCCACCAACAGCTACGCCACCCTGAACCCGCCGACCGTCGCCACCGCCCACCAGGCCGCCGCCTACCTCAACGGCCAGATCTACCGCATCGGCGGGGCCAACAGCGGCGGCGTCGCCAGTAGCGTCGAAGTGTACACGGTCGCCGGCGGCACCTGGGCCACCGTCACGTCCTACCCGACCGGCATCGAAGGGGCGGCGGCAGTGGGCAGCGGCAACTTCCTCTACAGCGCCGGCGGGTGGGACGATAGCTATCAGCCCACTGCCAAGACCTACCGCTACGATCCGGCCCTTGACAACTGGAGCGATTATTCGATGGTCGACCTCCCCGCGCCGGTGAACGGGGCCGGCAGTGCCTTCTACAACGGGCGCTGGATCCTGGCGGGCGGCTCCCCGGCGGCTGGCGGCGTGCTGGCCTGGAGCCCCAGCGCCAACACCTGGACCAGCCTGATCTCGCTCCCGACCCCGGTGTTCGGGCCAGCGACGGCGGCGGCCGGGGGCCACCTCTTCGCGATCGGTGGGGACAGCGGGAGCAGCCCTTCCAGCGGCACGCAAATCTATACCGAGACCGCCTGCGCGACCAGCACGCCCCTCCCAACGCAGACGCCCGGCGGTCTTACTGCGACCCCGGTGCCCAGCAATACCCCGACCGCCCTGCCGACCAACACGCCCGGTCCTAGCCCCACGCCCTGCCCGCTCACCTTCAGCGATGTCCACCCCACCGATTACTTCGCCACGCCCGTGCTTTACCTGGCCTGCCATGGCGTCGTCTCCGGCTATGCCGACGGCACCTTCCGCCCCTATAACAACACCACCCGCGCTCAGATGGTCAAGATCGTCGTCCTCGGCCTCGGCGTGCCGAGCTATACTCCCCCCGCCGGTGCCTATACCTTCGCCGATCTGCCGCCCAGCGCCCCCTTCTGGAGCGTCATCGAAGCGGCGGCCCACGCCGGCGTCGTCAGTGGCTACGCCTGCGGCGGCGTGGGCGAACCCTGCGACGGGCAGCAACGCCCCTACTTCCGGCCCAACGCCAATGTCACTCGCGGCCAACTCGCCAAGATCGTCGTCCTCGCCACCGCTTGGGCTCTGCAGAACCCCGCCAATGCCGCGTTCGCCGACGTGCTGCCGGGCAGCGCCTTCTACTCGTTCGTGGCCACGGCGAGTTGCCACGGCATCATCAGCGGCTACGCCTGCGGCGGCGTGGGCGAGCCCTGCGACGGGCAGCAACGCCCCTACTTCCGCCCCGGCGCTAACGCGACGCGTGGGCAGATCGCCAAGATCGTCTACGGCACGCTGACCGCCGGCCAGACTTGCGGCCCGGTCCAGTAGCGTATATTCCCGCGCCGCGCGCGGCCTGGCGATCAGCCCCGACGGCGCGCAACTCTATATCGCCGACCCGCAGGCTGGCAACGGCGGCCAGATCTTCGTCCTGCCGCCCAGCGGGGGCTCGCCCACGCCGCTGCGCGGCATCCACTACCCCTAGTCCAACCTATCACGGGCGGCCTGCATCCCGCCCCGTCACACTGGCAGCCGATCCGCCGTTGTGATATACTGAATCCGCATATCGTGCGAGGAGCCATACTCATGATCCGATTCGGGCACGCCAGCACCCATCGTCATTACGACCACCCCCATCACCAGGGGCGGCGGCTGTGGCCTGGTCTGGTTCCCGCGGGGGTGTTGCATTAGACGGCACCATTGACCAGTTAGCTACCACCGGCCGCAGCCTCACCGCTGCGGCTTTTTGTGTGCCGGGAAGCCGGGCGCACCAGAAGGGAGTGCCATTTGAGTGATCACAACGGCCAGGCTGTGCGCATTGCGCACGCCGAGGGCCCCGGCGCGCGGGGCGACGCGGCGGCCCCGCCCGGCCGGCTCAAGCTGGCCATGCAGCGCAACGGCCGCCTGACGGAGGAGACGTTGAACCTCTTGCACAGCGTCGGGCTGTCGTTTGAGAGCTATGGCCAGCGCCTCTTCTCCGACTGCCGCAACTTCCCGCTGTCGCTGCTCTACGGCCGCGACGACGACATCCCCGAGTACGTGGCCAGCGGCACGGTTGACCTCGGGGTGATCGGGCAGAACCTGCTCTACGAAGAGGGCGTGGACGTCGCCGAGCTCCTGCCCCTGGGCTTCGGCTATTGCCGGCTGGTGCTGGCGGTGCCCAAAGACTCGGGAGTCGCCACGGCGGCCGGCCTGCAGGGCGCGCGGGTCGCGACGTCGTATCCGCAATCGGCGGCCCGCTTTTTCGCCGAGCAGGGCGTAAGAGTGGAGCTGGTCACGCTCAGTGGCTCGGTCGAGGTGGCCCCTGCGCTCGGCCTGGCCGAGGCCATTGTCGAATTGACGGCCACCGGTAGCACGCTCCTCTTGCATGATCTCGTGGCGATCCGCGTGATCCTGGAATCCGAGGCCGTGCTGGTGGCGCATCCCGCGGCCCTGGCCGACCCAGGCAAGCGGGCCACGATCGATCGCCTGATCCTGCGCTTACGCGCGGCCCAGGACGCCCAGCTGCACAAATACGTGATGATGAACGCCCCGCGCACGGCCCTGCCGGCCATCCAGGCGCTCACGCCCGGGCTGAAGGCGCCGACCATCGTGCCGCTCGCCGATCCGGACTGGGTGGCCGTACATACGGTGATCAAGGAAGACGCTTTCTGGGACATCATCGAACAACTCCGCGCCGCCGGGGCCTCGGAGATCCTGGTGACGCCCATCGAAAAGCTGTTGCTGTGACGAGGGGGGACGAGTTTTGAGTTTTGAGTTTTGAGTTTTGAGTTGGCGGACAGGTGGTTACCGGTCGCCAATCATCGGTCCCTCGTTTCCCAATCCAAAATCCAATGACGAGGGGTTAGGGGTCAGGGGTCAGGGGTCAGACGAGGGGACGAGGGGACGAGGGTCGAGGGACGATGCCCGGATCGCCGATGATCCCGTCTCCAATCCAAAATCCAAAATCCAAAATCCAAAATCGAGCAGAGGGGGAGAGCCGTGGAACTTAGCAAGATGCCGGCGGCAGCGCTGCCGGCACAAGATGGGCCGCGCGGCGCGGATCTCGTGCCGATCACGCGGCTGGCCGACCTGGCGGCGGCGGACCGGGCGCGGATTCTGCGGCGGGCGCAGGGCACGTTCGCGGACGTGCTGCCGATCGTCGAGGGCGTGCTGGACGCCGTGGCGGCCCGGGGCGACGCCGCCCTACGGGAGCTGACGGCGCAGTTTGACGGGGCGGCGTTGACCGATCTGCGCGTGAGCGAGGAGGAATTTGCGGCTGCGCGGGCGGGCGCCGATCCGGTCCTGTTAGACGCCTTGGCCCACGCGGCGCGGAACATCACCGCCTTCCATAGCAAACAGGTCCCGCCGGAAGATGTGGTTGCGCCCCAGGCGGGTGTGCGGCTCTGGCGGGTCTGGCGACCGATCACGCGGGTGGGACTCTATATCCCGGGCGGCAAGGCGGCGTACCCATCCTCGGTCCTGATGAACGTCATCCCGGCGCGCATTGCCGGTTGCCGCGAGATTGTGCTCTGCACGCCGCCCAACCGGCAGGGCCAGGTGAGCCCAACCATCCTGGTGGCCGCCGATCTGCTCGGCGTGCGGCAGGTGTTCAAGCTCGGCGGTAGTCAGGCCATCGCCGCCATGGCCTACGGCACGGAAAGTGTGCCGCGGGTCGCGAAGCTGTTCGGGGCCGGCAACCGCTGGGTCACCGCGGCCAAGCTGGTGGCGGCCAGCCGCGGCCTGGCCGCGATCGATCTCCCGGCCGGGCCCACCGAGCTGCTGCTGATCGCCGACGAGACGGCCCCGCCCGCGTTCCTGGCCGCCGACATGATCGCCCAGGCCGAGCACGCCGAGGACTCGGCCTCGGTGTTGCTGACGACCTCCGAGCCGCTCGCCCACGCCGTGCGGGACGAGCTCACACGCCAGCTGGGGGCCCTCCCCACCCGGGCCATGGTTGTGGACTCGCTGCAGCGCTACGGCCTGATCGCGCTGGTCGCGAGCCTGGCGGAGGCGATCGCCTTCGCCAACGAATACGCCCCGGAGCACCTGGGAATCATGACCCGCGACCCGGCGGCCGTCCTGGATGGCATTGTCAATGCCGGCTCGATCTTCCTCGGGCCCTGGTCGGCGCAGCCGGCCGGCGATTACGCCGCGGGCACCAATCATGTGCTGCCGACGGGCGGCTTCGGGGCGATGTACGGGCCGCTGTCGGTCGAGAGCTTCGGCCGCAAGCTCCAGGTGCAGGAGCTCACCCGGGCCGGGCTCGCCGGCCTGCGCAGCACGGTGGGCACCCTGGCGACCAGCGAGGGCCTCCCCGGCCATCGCGCGGCCGTCGAGGCCCGCTTCGAATCCCCGAGTGAGGGATCCACCAGTGAGGAGGCGGGATATGTGGAGTGAGGAGCCCGCTTTAGACGATCCCGGCGCCCGCATCAACATCCGGCCGGCGTTACAACAGTTTGCGGAGTACCGGCCGGTGCCCACCCCCGCGGCGATCGCGGCCGCGCTCGGCCTGGCACCCGAGCAGATCGTTAAGCTGGACGCCAACGAGAATCCCTATGGGCCCCCGCCGGCGGTCGCGGCCGCGCTCGCGGCCCTCGACCCCAGCCGCTACCCGGATGCCGACGCGACCGAACTCCGCGCCGCCCTGGCGACCTATACCGGCCAGCCGGGCGAGCGCATCGTCTGCGGCAACGGCGCCGACGAGATGCTGGAGCTCCTCTGCCGGCTGTTCCTCGCCCCCGGCGACACCGTGCTCACCAGCGAGCCGACCTTCGGCATGTATGCCGTCGCCGCCCGCCAGCATGGCGCCGTCGCCGTCGACGTCCCGCGCGACCCGGCCAACTGGCAGGTGGATGTCGGGGCCCTGATCGCAGCGGCGGGCCGCGGGCCGCGCCTGATCTTCCTCTGTGCGCCGAACAATCCCACGGGCACGCCGTTGCCGGAAAGCGATCTGCGGGCGATCCTGGCCGCCGCCCCCTGCGCCGTGGTGGTCGACGAAGCGTATGCGGAGTTCGCCGGGAGCAACTACATGCCGCTCGTCGACGAATATCCCCACCTGGTGGTGCTGCGCACGCTCAGCAAGGTGGCCGGGCTCGCCGGGCTGCGGGTGGGCTACGGCGTCATGGTTCCGACGATCGCCCGCGCCCTCTGGAAGATCAAGGCCCCCTATAACGTGAATCTCGCCGGCCAGGTGGCCGGCGCGGCCGCCCTGCGCGAGACGGCCTGGATCGCCGACAAGATCGCCCGCATCCGCGCCGGGCGCGACCAGTTGGCCACTGCGCTCGGCGTGCTACCGGGCCTGCAGGTCTATCCCTCGGCCGCCAATTTCGTGCTGCTGCGCCTGGCCGGGGGCGGGCCCGCCGCCGCCGCCCTTGCCGCGGGGCTCCGCGCCCAGGGCATCTTGATCCGCCGCTATAGCCAGGGGCCCCTGCTGGGCTGCGTGCGCATCAGCGTCGGCACGGAAGTGCAGAACACAACCCTGTTGCAGGAGGTCCGCCGGCTATGTCCGATCTGGTAATGCGCCAGCGCCGCGCCGAAATACTCCGCGAAACCGGCGAGACCCGCATCGCGCTCAAGCTGGATCTCGATCGGCCGGGCCCGGCCGCGATCGCCACCCCGGTGCCGTTCCTGAACCACATGCTGGCTGCGCTCGCGCGCCATGGCCGGCTCACCCTGGAGATCACCGCGCAGGGCGATGTCGAGATCGATGACCACCACACGGTCGAAGACGCCGGCATCGTCCTGGGGCAGGCGCTGGCCCAGGCCGTCGGCGATAAAGCCGGCATCAATCGCTTCGGCACGGCCTATGCCCCGCTGGACGAGGCGCTCGCGCGCGTGGTGCTCGACTTCTCCGGCCGGCCCTTCATCAGCTGGAACGCCCCGCTGCGCGGCCCGACGATCGGCGGCGTGCGCCTGTTCCATACCGACCTGGCCGAAGAGTTCTTCCGGGCGGTGGTCGCCAATGCCCAGATCACCGCCCACTTTGACCTGATCCGCAGCCAGAACGACCACCATGCCATCGAGGCGCTGTTCAAGGCCTTCGCCCTGGCCCTGCATAGCGCGACGCGCCTGGGCGGCCCGCCCACGGTGATCCCGTCGACGAAGGGAGTCCTCTGACATGCCTCGCACCATCGCGATCGTCGATTATGGCGCGGGCAACCTGCGCAGCATCCAGAAGGCCCTGGCGCAGGTATGCGGGGACGCCGCGGTGCAAGTCGTGGTCACGGCCGATCCCGCCGTCGTGGAGCACGCCGCCGCGGTCGTCCTGCCGGGCGTGGGCGCGGCGGGGGCAACCATGCGCTACCTGGCGCGGCAGGGCCTGGTCGATCCGGTGCGCCGCGCCGCCGAGAGTGGTCGCCCGTTCCTGGGTATCTGCCTGGGCCTGCAGTTGCTCTTCACCCACCACGCCGAAGACGACGTGCCCGGGCTCGCCGTGCTCCCCGGCCGGGCCCGCCGCTTACCCGGCGGCCTCAAGATCCCGCACATGGGCTGGAACACCGTCCAACCCACAGCGCAGCCGATTTTGGATTTGGAATTGGGCCGGTACTTCTACTTTGTCCACTCGTACTACGTCGAGCCGGCCGCCGAAATCGCCGCGGCGGTGGTGGGGACCACGCAATATGGGCTGGAGTTTTGTAGCGCGCTGGTCTACCGGCAGATCTGGGCTACCCAGTTCCACCCCGAGAAAAGCGGCCCCGACGGCCTGCGCCTGCTCGCGCGATTCGTCCGGCAGGTGGCGGCATGATGGCGATCCTGCCGGCCATCGACATCCAGGATGGCCGGGTCGTCCGGCTCTACCAGGGGGACTACGCCCAGGTCACGACCTTCCCCGACTCCGTGATCGCGGTGGGACGCCGCTGGGCCGCAGAGGGCGCGCCCTGGCTGCATGTTGTGGATCTGGATGGCGCGAAAGCCGGCCGGCCAGTCAACACGGATCTGATCCTGCAGCTGCGGCAGGCCCTGACCCTCCAGATCGAGGTAGGGGGCGGCCTACGGACGCCGGCGGCCGTCGACACGCTGCTGGATGCCGGCGTCGACCGGGTCATCCTGGGCACGGCCGCGCTGCACGATACGGCTCTGCTCGACTACGTGCTCACGCGCGGCGGGGATCGGCTCGCCGTGGCCCTCGACGCCCGCGACGGGATCGTCGCGACCGCCGGCTGGCTGCAGACCAGCAACCAGCGGGCCGAAGCTGTCGCGGCCGCGCTCGCCGCCCGAGGAGTCCGCGTCTTCGGCCACACCGATATCGCCCGCGACGGCGCGCTGGCCGGCCCCAATTACGCGGCCCTGCGCAGCCTACAAGCTGCCCTCCCTCAGGACGGCGCGGTCCAACTGATCGCCGCCGGGGGCGTCTCCAGCCTCGACCAGATCCGTATCCTGCGCCGCATGGGCCTGGCTGGCGCCATTATCGGCCGGGCGCTCTATACAGGCGCCGTGCGCCTGCCGGACGCCATCGCGGCGGCCCGGGAGGCCGAGGAGGAAGCGATCCGTGAATGACCCCCAACCCGCCAGCGGCCTCACGCGCCGGATCATCCCGTGCCTGGATGTCACCGACGGCCGGGTGGTCAAGGGTGTGCAGTTCGTCGACCTGCGCGACGCGGGCGACCCGGTGGCCCTGGCGGCTTTCTATGACCAGGCCGGCGCCGACGAGCTAGTCTTCCTCGACATCACGGCGTCGAGCGACAGCCGGCGCACGGTCGTGGCATTGGTCGAGCGCGCCGCGGAGCAAGTCTTTATCCCGCTCACGGTGGGCGGCGGCGTGCGGGCGGTGGACGACATCCGCACCCTCCTGGCGGCCGGCGCGGATAAAGTCGCGCTGAACACCGCCGCGGTGCAGGAGCCGGCGCTGATCAGCCGGGGGGCCGCCGCGTTTGGCTGCCAGTGCATCGTGGTGGCGATCGACGCCCGCCGCGACCCCGCGACCGCCTCGGGCTGGGGCGTGCTGACCCATGGCGGGCGGGTGCCCACCGGCCGCGACGCCGTGGCCTGGGCGCAGGAGGCGGTGACCCGCGGCGCCGGGGAGATCCTGCTGACCAGCATGGACCGCGACGGGACCAAAGACGGATTCGACCTGCCGCTCACCCGGGCGGTCGCGGCCGCCGTCTCCGTGCCGGTGATCGCCTCGGGCGGCGCGGGCCGGCCGGCCGACTTCGCGGCGATCCTGGCCCCCGGCTACGCCGATGCCGCGCTGGCCGCCTCGATCTTCCATTTTGGCGAATACAGCGTCGGCGTAGTCAAACAATACCTGGCCGATCAGGGGCTGGCGGTGCGGCGATGACCGGCCCGCCCCCCGATCCCCGCGCCGGATGGATCGCGCTCCTGCACTTCGGCGACGATGGCCTGGTGCCGGCGGTGGTCCAGGCCACCGTGGACGGCCGTGTCCTACTGGTCGGCAGCATGAACCGCGAGGCCCTGGCTCGCACGCTGGCCAGTGGCCAACTCTGGCTCTGGAGCCGCTCCCGCCAGCGGCTCTGGCTCAAAGGCGAAACGTCCGGCCATTTTCAGCGGGTCGACGCGCTGTATGTCAACTGCGAACTCAACAGCTTGCTGATCCAGGTCACTTCGCGGGGGCCGGTCTGCCATGCGGGCTACCCGACCTGCTTCTATCGCCGGGTCGCCGCGGACGGCAGCCTGGAGACGGTCGTCGACCAGGCGTTTACGCCGGACCGGGGCGATCCGGCCCCGGCCGGCGCGGAATAAAGGGCGTGGGCCAGCCAGGAGCTGCTGACCCGGCTCAACTCGGCGGCGGCCGGGTTTGGGCAATAGCTTGCTCGATCGACAGGGCCTGGCCGGCGGCCCAGGCGGCGGCCCAGGCGGCGGCATCCAGGTGCGCCCGGGTGGCCGCGACATCACGTTCGCGCTGCTGTTGCTCCCAGCGATCCAGGCGCAGCTGACTCGCGGGCAGCACCCGCTCCACCATGCTCAACAGTTCCACCGCCCGGGTCCAGGCGCCGTGCGCCACGGCCAGCCCCGCCACCCCGGCCAGCCCGTGCGCCAACCCCCGTAGGTCGCCGAGCTTTTGGTACAAGCGCAGACTCTCGTGGAAGAATGTCCCGGCCTGGGCCATGGCGCCCTGTTGAGCGGCCAACCGCCCCAGCCCATACAGGGCCTCCGCAATGCGAGATATGAGCCTTATTTCCTGGGCCAGGGCCAAGGCAGCCTCGATCCGAGCGCGCGCCGCGACGTAATCGCCCTCCATGAGTGCTAGATGGCCGAGGCTATTCAGCGTGTCCGCGCTCCGCTCTTTAAACCCTGCTTCCTTGGCCACCGCCAGACTCTGCGCTAAGAACAGGTGGGCCGCCGCATAGTCCTCTTGCTCCATGGCCACCCACCCGAGATTGTTGAGGATCCGGCTGATGCCCCATGGATCGCGAACCTCGCGCCAGAGGGCGCCGCTCTCTTCATAGAGTTGCCGCGCGTTCGCGAGATCCCCCTGCCCCATTGCCAAAGTACCGAGGTTGGTGAGGACCACGGCGATCCCCCGCTGGCCGCCCAACTCGCGGCGCAACGCCAGGGCCTGCTGATACAGGGCTGGCGCCCGGTTCGGCGCATTGGAATGCGCCAACTGCCCCAACCGGTGGAAAGCAGTGG
>DATGEF010000396.1:0-9392 GCA_035310405.1 Chloroflexia bacterium
TCGCCAGCATCGTCAAGTGTATCGAGGGGGGCGCCGACGACTATCTCTTCAAGCCGATCCAGACTGTCCTGCTGACGGCCCGCATCCGCGCCAGCCTGGAGCGGAAACATTTCCACACCCAGGAACAAGTCTATTTACGGACCCTGCAGGACGCCCAGGCGCGGGCCGAGCGGCTACTCCATCACATGCTGCCGGGGCCCGTCGCCGAGCGCTTGAAGCAGGCCCACGGCACCCTCGCCGACGCCTACCCGGATGTCACGGTGCTGTTTGCCGATCTCGTCGACTTTACCGGCCTGGCCAACGAGATGCCCCCGATCGCCCTCGTCGAGCTCTTAAACACCATTTTCTCCAGCTTTGATCTGCTGGCCCGGCAGTATGGGGTGGAGAAGATCAAAACGATGGGCGATGCCTACATGGCGGCCGGGGGGCTGCCGATGCCGCGGCCGGACCATGCGGAGGCGGTGGCCGAGCTCGCCCTCGCCATGCAGCGCCTGGTGCCCCGCTTTCGCTTACCCCATGACATCCCCTGCCGCCTGCGGATCGGCATCCACACCGGCCCGGTGGTCGCCGGGGTGATCGGCCATGATAAGTTCAGCTACGATCTCTGGGGCGATACGGTCAATCTCGCCAGCCGCATGGAATCGCAGGGCCAGCCGGGCCGCATCCAGGTCACCCCGGCCACCTATGAACGCCTGCAGACCAAATATCAGTTTGAGGCGGGGGGGCCGTTGGCGGTCAAAGGCCGCGGCGACCTGGCCGTCTACTTCCTCACCGGCCGGCTGTAGCGCCCTGCGCCCCTGGTGCCCAGCCGCCTCCTACAGACTCGCGGCCAGGTAGTGGAGCGCCTCGCGCGCCAACTCCGGCCAGTGCGCGGCGTGGGCGGCCGGCACCTCAACCCATTCCTTCATCGGCCGGCCACTGCCCGACGGGTCGAACAGGTGGGCGCCGGCCAGCGCCAGGGCCGCGGCGTGCTCCGGCTGCCGCAGTTTGAAGGCCATTGCGTCGTGGTGGAACCCGGCAAACGCCTTGCCCCCATGCTTGAGGCAAGGCATACCGAACATCTTGGTGCTGATCACGGCGGCGGTCGCCCCCAGGTCGGCGGCGATCGCGTCATACGTGGCGCGGGGGTCAGCGGTCATCCGGGGATCCTCCTCATTACATAGCGGTGGGACACGAGCTTGCCCCTCCAGTATACTCGCAAAGCCGCCGCTTGAGAACGGCCGGCGGATGGCGGCCCGGCGCGCATCGGTAGAATTGCCGAGCCCCCGGCTCGCCGGCCACGCCGCACGATTACCGATGCGCCCTGGCGCGGGCTGTGCTATGGTTAGAGCGGAGGATCATAAATTGAGCGAGTGTACGCTGTCGCCGCTGCGGGGCGCCACCCCCGCCAGCCAAACCATCCGCTTAGCCGATGGGCGCCGGCTCGGGTTTGCCGAATGGGGCGACCCGGCGGGCCGGCCGGTCTTCCTGTTTCATGGCACGCCCGGCTCCCGGCTGTCGCGCTACCCGGACGAGTCGCTAGCCCGCGCGCGCGGCGTCCGCGTCATCACCGTGGACCGGCCGGGCTATGGCTTATCCGATTTTCAGCCCGGGCGCCGCCTGTTGTCCTGGCCTGACGATGTGGCCGCGCTGGCCGACGCGCTGGAGCTCCCGCGCTTCGCGATCGTCGGGGTCTCGGGCGGCGGCCCCCACGCCCTGGCCTGCGCCGTCCAGCTCCCGCCCCGCCTGACCGCCGTCGCTCTCGTCGGCGGGGCCGGGCCGATGGACCGCCCGGGGGCGCAACGCCAGATGCTCTGGTTCAATCGCCTGGCCCTGCGGCTGGCCCCCTGGCTGCCGCGCTGGTCGGCCACCTGGCCGACGCGGCTGGGCTATGGCGTCGTCCGGCGCTCGCCGCAACTCGTCCATCTCCTGCTCACCGCGGCGCTGCCCGCGACCGACCGGGCCGTGCTCTGCCGGCCGGCGGTCATGGCTGTCTCCCTGGAGGCGATGGCCGAAGCCTTTCGCACCGGCACGGGCGGGCTGGTCGGAGATGTTGCCGTGCTCGCCCGCCCCTGGGGCTTGCGCCTGGCCGCAATCCGGGTGCCCGTCTACCTCTGGCACGGCGCGCACGACCGCAACGTGCCGATCCAGACCGGGCGCTACCTGGCCCGCGCCATCCCCACCTGCCGGGCCACCTTCTGCCCGGATCTGGGCCACGAACTGCTGTACGATCACTGGGCGGCGATCTTGGAGGCGCTGGCGGGCCATGCCGATATGCTATAATGCGACCATGTGGACCACTGTCCCTCAGCTCACGCACCTGGAAACGGCCGGGCTCCTCCAGCCGGCGGCCGTGCCGCCGGACGGCGACTACCTGTTCCGCCATGCGCTGATCCAGGACGCGGCGTATGGCTCCCTGCTCAAGGCGGATCGCCGGCGGCTCCATGGGGTCATCGGCACGATCCTGGAGCAGGCCTACGCCGATCGCCTGGACGACCTGGCGCCGCAGCTCGGCCAGCACTTTCTGGCCGCGGCCGAGTATCCCCGCGCCGTGCGCTATTTTCAGCGCGCCGGCGAGCTGGCGCTGGCCACCTACGCCAATGCTGAAGCGGTCGCCCATTTTACCCGCGCCCTGGAGGCGGCGCAGCAAGGGCCCGATCCCGTCCCGAGCGGGCTCTATCAGGGCCGCGCCCGGGCCTATGCGGCCGGCGGCGCGTTTGATCAGGCGCGGGCCGATTACCAAACGGCCTGCCGGCTGGCCGAAGCCGCCGGCGACCTGCGGGCCGAGTGGCAGGCGCTCCTCCACCTGGGCATGTTATGGGCGGCGCGGGATTACCGCCAAACGGAGCCCTATTTAGCGCGCGCGCTCGCCCTGGCCCGCACGCTGGGCGACCCGGCGCTCCTGGCGGCCAGCCTGAACCGGCTTGGCAACTGGCTCGCCAACGTCGACCGCCCGTTCGACGCCCTGCCGTACCATCACGAGGCGTTGGGGCTGCTGCAGGACCTCGGCGACCGGCCGGCCCTCGCCGAAACCTGGGATCTGCTGGGCACCACGGCGCTGATGTGTGGGGATGCGATCGGCGCCGTTATGTATTACCGGCGGGCGGCGGCGCTGTTTCGGGAATTGGCGGATCTGCCGGGGTTGGCCTCCAGCCTGACCATGCTGGCCCTGCGCGGCGGGTCATACTTCATCGATACGCTGGTGATGCCGGCGCCCCGGCTCGTCACGGGGGTCCCCGACGGCGAAGAGGCGCTGCGTCTCGCCCACCAAATCGCGCACCCGGCGGCCGAGTCCTTCGCCCTGTGTCTCCTCGCCTGCTGCCTGGGCCCGGCCGGCCACTACCACCGCGCCCTCACCCTGGCGCAGCGCGGCCTGGCCCAGGCGCAGGCGATCGATCACCGCTACTATATCGGGGTCGGCCATTTCAGCCTGGGTATGCTCTACCTCGATCTCCTGGTCTGGCCGGCCGCTCAGCAGCACCTCGAAGCGGCGCAGGCGCAGGCGCAGGCCACGCACTCGCTGTTCCTGCTCACCGTGGTCACCAGCCGGCTCGCGATCGTCTACCTCCGCCAGGGCGATCCCGCCCGCGCCGCCGCCACGCTGGACGCCGTCCTCGCCGGCAACCCATCCCGGCAGCTGGTCGCCGTGCGCCAGGCCTGGTGTGCCCAGGCCGAAGTCGCGCTGGGCACCGGCCGGCCCGATCGCGCCCTGCAGATCGTGGATGCCTTGATCGCCGGCGCCCCGCCGCCCCCCCGCCCGGCCCCGGCGGTGATCCCCCAACTGGCGGCCGTACGGGGGGCGGCGCTGCTGGCCCTGGGCCACCTGGACGAAGCGGCCGCCGTGCTGCAGGCCGTTGCGGCCGCGGCCCGCCTCCAGGGCGCCGCCCCGCTCCTCTGGCGGATTCAGCGCACGCTCGCGACGGTTTATGCCGCGCAAGGGCAGCCCGCCACGGCCGCGCAGACGATCGCGCAGGCCCACCAGGGGGTCGACGCGCTCGCCCGGGCCATCCCCGGGGCGGCGCAGTGGACCGCCGGTCCCCACCCCCTCGCCCTGCAAGCGCACTTCCGTACCCAGGCCCACGCCTATCTGGACGCCTACGCGCGCTAACCATCCCGCCCTCGTCTTCGTCTTCTTCGTGTCCTTCGTGGATAAATCCTGACACCGGGCCGGGAAATGTGCTAAGATAGAGATCTAGCCGCAAAGGAGCACCCGTGCCCGAGCCGATCTTCGGGGTTGTCGACCTCGGCAGCAATAGCGTGCATCTCCTCGTGGCCCGCTGCGACGGGCGGACGATCGCGCCGCTGGTGGACCTCAGCGAGGGCGTGCGCCTGGGCGAGGCGGTGGACGACGGCGGCGCGATCGGCGCGCCGAAGCTCGCCGCGCTGCTGGCCACCCTGGGCAGCTACCAGGCGATCGCCGCCGAGGCGGGCGTGCCCCAACTGCACCTGCTGGCGACGCACGCCATCCGCGTCGCCACGGACCAGGCCGCCGTCTGTGCGGCGATCGCCGCGCAGACCGGCCGGCCGGTCACCGTGCTGAGCACGGACCAGGAGGCCGCCCTGGCCTTCCTGGGCGTGATGGCCGGGGCCCCGGCCGGCGCGCCTCAGGTGGTGGTCGACATCGGCGGCGGCAGTATGCAGGTCGTGCTGGGCGTGGGCGAAACCGTCTGGGCCAGCCGATCGTGGCCGCTCGGCGCAGCGCGGGTGGCCCGCAGCTTCCTCCCCGACGACCCGCCCACCCCGGCCGACGAGCAGCGCCTGATCGCCCACCTGGCCGCGGTGCTGGTCCCCACGCTGCCCCCCAGCCCGGCGCCTCTGGCCGGCGCGATCGGCGCCGGCGGCACGCTCCGCCGGCTCCCCGAGCTGCTGGGCCTGGCGCCGGGGGTGCCGCTGCCGCCCGACGCCCTGGACGCCGCGCTGGTCCAGCTGCGGGGGCAACCGGCCGGCGCCATTGCGGCGCGGACGGCGATCAAGCCGGAACGCGCGCGTTTGCTGCTGCCCGGCGTTCTACTCTTACACGAAGTCGTGCGCGGCTACGCGAGCCCGCCCCTCCAGGTGAGCATCCAGGGGGTGCGCGAAGGCGCGATCCTCGCGTTGGCGCGCGGCGTTGCGATCGAAAGCGGGGCCACGCCATGACCGTTGAGCCGATCCTGAGCAAAGAGACTGCCAAAGACAGCCCCAAAGACGGGGCGCCGGCCATGGTCTGGCCCCCATCCGTGCTGGACCCGGCGATGTACATCAACCGCGAGATCAGCCTGCTCGACTACAATGCGCGGGTGCTCGAAGAGGCGCAGGATGCCCGCAATCCCCTGCTGGAGCGCCTCAAATTCTGCGCCATCGTCGCCGGCATGCTCGACGAGTTCTTCATGATCCGCGTCTCGGGCATCCGCGAACAGGTCGCCGCCGGGATCACCGAGCGCAGCCCGGACGGGATGACCCCCGCCGAGGAGATCGCCGCGATCCGCCGCCGCGGCATCCCCCTGCTGGCCGCGCAGAGCGCGACCTTCGCCGAGCAGCTGCAGCCCGCGCTGGCCGAGCAAGGGATCGTCATCGCCGACTATGCCGCGCTGACCGGCGCGCAGCACGACGCGCTGCGGGAGTATTTTGACCGCGTGGTCTTCCCGATCACCACGCCGCTGGCGGTCGACCCCGGCCATCCCTTCCCCCATATCTCCAATCTCAGCCTGAACCTGGCCGTCGAGCTCCAGGACCCCGACGGCCAGCAGCACTTTGCGCGCGTCAAAGTGCCCAACGTCATCCCCCGGCTGGTGGCCGTGCCGCCCAGCGATGGGCAGGATGGGCGGGGCCGCCCGGCTGTCTACGCCTGGCTCGACCAGGTGCTGGCCGCCAACCTGGGCGCCCTCTTCCCCCAGATGCAGCTGCTCACGATCCACCCCTTCCGCGTGATCCGCGACGCCGACCTGGAGATCCAGGAACTGGAAGCCGACGATCTGCTGGAAACGGTCGAGCGCAGCCTCTCGCGCCGCCGCTTCGGCGAGGCGGTCGCCCTGTTCCTCAACCCCGCCATGCCCGCCCACCTGCGCCGCCTGCTGACGGCCAACCTGGAGCTGGACGAGAGCGACGTCTATACGGTCGCCGGGCCGATGGGCCTCAGCGACCTGATGGAACTGACCCGGCTGAACCGCCCGGACCTGAAATACCCGATGTTCACGCCGCGCGTACCGCCCGTGCTCCATCCCGGCGGCGACCTCTTTCACGCCATCCAGCAGAACGATATCCTGCTCCACCACCCCTTCGATTCCTTTAACGCCATCGTCGACTTTATCCGCACCGCCGCCATGGACCCGCATGTGCTGGCCATCAAGCAGACCCTCTACCGGGTCGGGAGTAACTCGCCGATTATCGAGGCACTGCTGCAAGCCGCCGAGGCCGGCAAGCAGGTCGCCGTGCTCATGGAGCTCAAGGCCCGCTGGGACGAGGAGAACAATATCGAGTCGGCGCGCGCGCTGGAGCACGTCGGCGTCCATGTGACCTACGGCCTGATCGGACTCAAAACGCACTGTAAAATCGCCCTCGTGGTGCGCAAAGAGGAGGACAGCATCCGGCGCTACGTCCACCTGGGTACCGGCAACTATAACCCGAGCACCGCCCGAAGCTACACCGACCTGGGCCTGCTCACCGCGCGGCCTGATTTCGGTGCCGACGCCTCGGAGCTGTTCAATTACCTCACCGGCTACTCCAAGCAGGCCAAGTACCGCAAGCTGCTGGTCGCGCCGCTGACCCTGCGCACGGGGCTGCTGGCCCTCATCGAGCGCGAGATCGCCCGCCAGCGCGAGCATGGCGACGGCCGGCTGATCTTCAAGATGAATGGCCTGGTGGACCCGGCCCTGATCGAAACGCTCTATCGTGCCTCGCAGGCCGGGGTGGCGATCGACCTGCTGGTGCGCGGGGTCTGCTGCCTGCGCCCCGGCGTGCCCGGCCTCAGCGACCATATCCGAGTCACCAGTATCATCGGCCGCTTCCTCGAACACAGCCGCCTCTACTATTTCGGCAAGGGGGGCAAAGGCGAGCTCCTGATGGGCAGCGCCGACCTGATGCCCCGCAACCTGGATCACCGCGTCGAGACCCTCTTCCCCGTCGAGGACGAGAATCTGCGCAATTTCATCGTCAACGATGTGCTGGAGCTTTACCTGCGCGACACGGTCAAAGCCCGTATCCTCCAGCCGGACGGCATGTATACGCGGGCTACGGCGTCCGACCTGCTGCCGCCCTATGATGTGCAGGCCGCCCTGGTGGAGCGGGTCACTAGCGACCCCGAGGTCGTGTTCCCGCTCTCTGCACTGCCCAAGAAATACCGGAAATACCTGACCAAATATGGGCGGGTGGACCCCCAAGAGTAGATAAGAAGTAAATCAGGAGTAAGAAAATGCCGAAGGAACGAATGCCGAAGGAACCCGGGCCGGTGGAGCCTGTAGAAATCGAAGCCAAGTTTGTGATCCCCGATGCGGCGACCCTGGCGCGGTTGCGCCAGCGCAGCCGGTTTGGCCCCTACCGGGCCGGCAAAGGCGCGCCGGTCACCGTCCACGATCGCTATCTCGACACGGCCGACCACCGCTTCCTGGCGCAGCGCTACGCCCTGCGCCTGCGCGAGACGGGCACCACCCGGCTGCTGACCCTCAAGCGGCTGGCCGACGACCCGGACGGCGCGGTGCATCGGCGGGCGGAATACCAGGCCGAGGTCCCCGGGCTGGAGATCGCCAAGTGGCCGAAGGGCGAGGTGCGCCGCCGCGTGAAGGCGATCGCCGGGTCCGCGCCGCTGGTCGACCTGGTCGCCGTGGACCAGACCCGGACGGTGGCCATCCTCGCCGACGGGGAGCGCGCCGTCGCCGAATGGAGCCTCGACGTCGTGACTCTGCCGGGCGCCGACCCGCCGGCCGAGGTTTATGAGATGGAGATCGAGCTGCTGCCCGACGGCACCGCGGCGGACCTCACCCGGCTCTGCACGGTCTTCGCCGACACCTATCACCTGGCCCCACAGCCGCTGTCCAAGTTCGAACGCGCCCTGCGCCTCGCCGGCCTGGACGTGCCGGCCCCGCCCGCCCCGCCGGCGGCCGCGCCGGCTGCGGGAGCCGATGCGCCCCCCGCCGGGCCGGGGATCGGCCCAGCCGACAGCATCCTGGGCGCGGGGCGCAAGGTGTTACGGCTGCAGCTCGACGCGCTCCGCAGCCAGGCGAAAGCGGCCCGCCGCGCCGAAGACCCGGGCGCGGTCCACAAGATGCGCGTGGCGACCCGCCGGCTGCGCGCCGCCCTGGTGATCATCGCCCCCGCCCTGCCCGGCCGCCAGGTCAAGCCCCTGCGCCGCCGCCTGCGGGACGTCGCCCGCGCCCTGGGCGCGGTGCGCGATCTCGACGTGCTGATCGCCCAGGCCTATGCCTTCCGCGCGATCCTGCCCGAGGCCGAGCAGCCGGACCTGGATGGCCTGCTGGTTGACTGGCAAGCGGCGCGGCAGGAGGCTGGGCGGCAGCTCCGCCACCGCCTGGACGCCCCCGGCTATAAACAGCTCAAAGCCGATCTTAAAGCGATCATTGCGGCCCCCGATCGCCCGCCGGACCAGCGCGCGGCGGCCAGCCCCTACCAGGTGCGCCACGTGGCCGGCAGCATGATCTGGCCGGCCTATGCCGCGGTGCAGGCCTATGCGGAGGTCATGGCCGCGCCGACGATCGCGCAGCTCCATGCGTTGCGCATCGCCGGCAAGAAGCTGCGCTACACCCTCGAATTCTTCCAGGAGGTCCTGCCGGCGGATGCCGCCGCCCTGATCGCCGACGTGACCGCGCTGCAGGACCAGATCGGGGCGCTGCACGACGCCGACGTCGCCGCCGGCCTGATCCGCACGCACCTGGCGGGGGCGGACCACGATCCGCCGGCCGCCGGCCTGATGGCCTACCTGACCGACCGCGACGACACGGTGCGCACGGCCGGCGTGAGCGGGGCCGCGGCCTGGGCGCACCTGACCAGCCCGGCCTGGCGCGCCCGCCTGGCCGCGGCGATCGCCGGGATCGAGTAGGCAGGGACGCGGGCTACGTCAACACCCTGGGCAACAGTCAGGAGGCCAGCGGAGAACCGACCGTTGCCCGGCTGATCGGCGCGGCCGTGGGTAGCACATCCATCAGCGCCTGGAGCTCACGGGTCACGGTGGCCCCGCTGACCGCCAGGCGGTTCATGGCCGTGGCCATCGCGCCGCTGATCGCTTCGCCGGCGGCGGCACTGGTCTGGGTGGCGCGCGCCGCCTGCTCGACCTCGCGCGCGGAGCTGTCGATGCTGGCCAGCGCGCGCCCGCCGCGGGCCAGGCTGGCGTTCAACCGATCCGCCGCGGTGACCTGTTGCTGGGCCGCCAGGGCCTGCCCGGCCGCGATGTGGGCGAGTTGCGTAGCCGCGGTGCTCAAGCGGTGGGT
>DATGEF010000397.1:0-2095 GCA_035310405.1 Chloroflexia bacterium
GGCTCCACCGACGGCACGATCCGCTGGTGGGACCTGGAGTCCGGGGCGGCCCTGGCGGTGTGGGCGGCGATCGGGGTGTTTGCGGTAGCCGTGGTGCTAGGCAGCCGCTGCGCCGCGGTGGGCACCTGGGATGGCGCGGTCACGCTGTGGGACCGCGCCACGGGCAGCCCGACCTGGACGGCGCGCGCCCATACGGACAGCGTGATGGTCCTCGCCGCGGGCGATGATGGGCAGCAACTCGTCTCCGGCGGGCAGGATGGGGCGGTGCGGGTCTGGCCGGTGCCGGCGCACTCTGATTAGCGGCGATACAAGGAGATTAGCGTACCCATGAATCAAGCACCCCTTATCGGCATCCCGGCCCTTAGCGACCCCGGCCACGGGCCGCGCCCGCCCCGCTTCAGCAACAACCAGGTCTACACGCAGGCCGTGCTGGCCGGCGGCGGCGTGCCCGTGCTGATCCCGCTGTTCGCAGACCTGGCCCGCCTGCGGGTAATCTACGCGCGGCTGGACGGCTTACTCTTGCCGGGCGGCGTAGACGTGGACCCGGCGCTCTACGGCGAAACCCCGCCCCTGAAACCGAGCCGCCCGATCCCCTCCGCGACACGGTTGAGCTCCAACTACTGCGCTGGGCACTCGAAGACGACATGCCCGTGCTCGGCGTGTGCCGGGGCCACAGGTGCTCAACTTGGCCTGTGGCGGCACCCTCTGGCAAGACCTGGCCCGCCAGCGGCCGGGGCCGATCGATCACCGCGAATCGGCCGCGCGTGGCGAACGAGCCCACCTGGCGCACCCTGTGCAGCCGGTCCCCGGTAGCCGCCTGGCCGCGATCCTGGGCCGCGCTCCCCTGCCGGTGAACACCCTGCATCACCAGGGGGTCCGCGCCATCGGCCACGGCCTCCAGCCGGGGGCCTGGGCGGCAGACGGGCTGTGCGAAGGGCTGGAGCTGCCGGATCGCCGCTTTGTCGTCGCGGTGCAGTGGCACCCCGAAGAGCTATTCGCCCAGCAGGAGTTGGCCCACGCCCTGTTCAGCGCCTTCTGCGCCGCCGCCAGCTCCGGCGCAAAATAGACAGGCTTGGGGTCCGCAGTGCCGGACTCGAACCAGCATGCCCGAAGGCGCCGCAGTTTAAGTGCGGGGTGGCTGCCAATTTCACCAACTGCGGAAATATAGGGCGGAGTGGGCTGGATTCGAACCAGCGTCAGGTTACCCTGAACCCGTTTAGCAAACGGGCGCCATCAGCCTCTCGGCCACCACTCCAAGTGTTGTACGGCCGGGCGGCTATCCCGCCCCAGGTCAGTGGTCGGGGACATCAGATTCGAACTGATGACCTCCTGCTCCCAGGGCAGGCGCGCTACCAGACTGCGCTAGTCCCCGCTGAATTACAGGCCGTGAGGATAGTTCGTGCCCCCGCGGCACGGCGGGCGGGGGCGGCAGAGCACCGGGCGAGGATCGAACTCGCGATGACCGGTTTTGCAGACCGGTGCCTTCCCACTTGGCGACCAGTGCATGGGGCTTACGGCACAGCAAAAGTACTGGAACGATGTCTTCTCAGCGGAATTCGGAGGAGCTTGCTGATGACAACAAGTTCGCCCGGTAAGCGCAGAGTCGTGGGAATCCTGCTGCCGCGTATGCGCCCCCTCCCGGTTGCGTATGGGCTGATCGGCTGCTTTGTGGTCATCGAGCGCCTGCTCCGCCAAGGGCCGCAGGCCACGAGTCTGCACGCCCGCCGCGAGGACCGGGGGAGTACGCGATCCGTTGGGGCGGCTTTCGGTGTCGCGGTGGTTGCGCTCGTCCTGGCCCCGTTCTTGAACCGCGTGCGGGTGGGCCGTCTGCTCAGTGAGCAGATAGGCTGGAGTGGGATCGTGGCCATGCTGGCCGGCCTCGCCCTGCGAATCTGGGCGAGCCGCGTATTGGGAGTTTACTACACGCGGACGCTGCGTGTGAATGGTAAGTGATAAGTGGCGGTGAATCGGCACTACTACTTTGCGTAGTGATTAGCTGCGCTGCCGAGTTGATCCTTTCGTCGGGTGTTTCTGCCGGGATCGCAGGATCTTGATCTTCCCTCACGAAGCAATGCATAAGAACATGGACTTCTCA
>DATGEF010000398.1:0-3393 GCA_035310405.1 Chloroflexia bacterium
GCCGACCCCGGCCCGCGCCAAGCTGGCCTTCTTCCACCTGGGCCAGGTGTCCATCGAGCTGATCGAACCGCTCGGCCACCCCAGTACCTGGCAGGATCAACTCACCCAGCATGGCGAGAGCTTGCACCACATCGCCATGCGCGTGCGCGGCATGGCGGAGAACCTGGCGTACTTCGATGCCCAGGGGCTGCCGCTCGTGCAGCGGGGCGAGTTTACCGGCGGGCGCTACGCCTATATCGACGGGGGCGCCAAACTGGGGTGCATCCTGGAACTCCTGGAACAGGACTGATCCGCCCACCAGCGCGGGGTGTGCTGCATTGTTTGGCAACGAGAGGGCGGGGTGGATGCAGCGTCCGCCCTTGTGCGCGCGAAGGCGGTCGTGGGTGGTAGGGGCACGGCGTGCCGTGCCCTGGGCGGGAGCCCGCCCGGTGTGGATTCCGCGCCGTACGGAGGCCGCCCCGCTCCCCACCGCGGCACGGCACGCCGTGCCCCTACAAAGCAAAACAATGCCGAGCACCCAACAGCGCGTGGCGGGGGCATGACCGCGGCCATTTTGTATTATAATAGAGCGGTGCCGGGCCCCTGCCCATCCCTCCTGCTCCCCGGTGCGCGGCCATGGGCTCTTTGTAGCACAAAAGGAGGAGGCAGCATGAAACGGCACCTACTGGTAAAAATGGCGGCCCTGACGCTGGCGGTGGGCCTGGCCGGGGGGATCGCGCATCCCGCGGCGGCCCAGGGCACCCTGCCCGCCGTGCAGGCCCCGAGCGCGCAGCAATTCAGCCTCACCGACACGATCGCCATCACGCAGCAGACGCTGACCGTGACCGGCACCGGCATGCAGGCCGGCGACGGCACGCTGGCGGGCACGCAGTTCCAGTTGGACCTGACCGGCAGCATGTCCAACCGCAGCGGGCAGGGCACCCTCCAGGTCAGGCAGGTCGGGGGGGTGATCTACTTCCAGGGGTCCGGCGAGAGCAAAGCCCACGCGATTGACCTGAGCAAGCTGCCGGCCGGCGCGGTGGGCCTGATCAACCCGGTGCCCGGCGGCGGCAACCTGGACGCCGGCAGCGTGGGCCGCCTGCTGCCCTACCTGACGCAGGTGCAGGCCCTGGGCGCCGAGGCCGTCGAAGGCGCGCCCACAACCAGGTACCAGGGCGTGGTCGACCTGGCCAAGCTGGTCGGCGACGCGGATAGCGGGCTGCCCCCGGCCCAGCAACTGCCGAAGGACGCCAAGCTGACGGCGACCGTCTGGATCGGCGACAAGGACCACTACATCCACCAGGCGCACTTCCTGCTGTCGTTGACGGTCATGGAGCCGGGCAATGCGCAGGGCATGCCTCTCAACGAAGACCTGCTGCTGACCTACCGCGGCTTTAACGCGCCGGTGGCGGTCACGGCGCTCGCCGCGGCCCAGGCCGAGGATGTCAATGTGCCCGCCATCGGTGGGCTGCTGCGCGTGGCCGGCTTCCCGGCCTTCCTGATCTCGGCGGCGTCCTCCGGGGCAGAGATGCCCGTCACCATGGAGCCGCCGGCATCTGTGCCCGGCCCGCCGACGATCGCACCGCCGCCCGTGCCGGTGATCGCCCCGCCGCCCGGCATGCCCACCACCGGCGCCGCCGACCCGACGGGCGCCCTGGCCCTGCTGGCCCTGGGGCTGCTGGGGCTGGGGGTGGGCGTCCGCCTGCGGCACGTGACCGCCACCCATGACGCCTGAGACACTCCTCGCGGCGTTAGCGCCCCTGACCCACGCCGCCCGCATGCGCCAGATGGTGGATGTCGGGCGGCAGGCGGCCGGCGACCCCAGTGTGGCCGCCACCCTGGCGCAGCTGGAGCAGGGCGGTATGTACGAGCGCTGGTTCGCGCTGCAATCCTGCTTCGGCAGCGGCGATGGCGCGCAGGCCCTGCGGGCGCTCGCCGATCCCTCGCGCCAGATCCGCGGTCTGGCCCTGGTGCTGGTCGCCCTGGCCGGCGATGACGCCCAGGTGGCGGCGGCGCTGGCGCAGGCCCCCTATGCGGTGCGCCTGGTGCTGCTGCGGCGGCTGCGCAGCCGCGGGCGCCTGGCGCCGATCGACGCCTTTCTCGCGACGCTGGGCCGCGGCGATCCCGACTTTGAGCGGCTTCTGCCCTTTGGCTCGCCGGCCCTGGTGGCCGGCGCCCTGGAAGACGCCCTGGGCCGGGCGGCCGGCAGCGATTGGCGGCGCCTGGCGCGCGTTCATCCGCGCCTGGCGGCCGCGACGCTGGCCCGGGCGCTGGCCGCCGCCGACTCGACCGATGCGCGGGTGGTCTGGCAGGCGAACGCCGCGCTGCCCGTGCTCGCCGAGCACGACCCGGACGGGGCGCTGCGCCTGGTCGCGGTGCTGGCGGCACGGACGCCCCTGGCCCGCCTGAGCTTGCAGGAGCTGGTCGTGCGCCGGCCGGCGGCGCTGGCCGACCTCGTGCTCGGCGCCGAGGATCGTGCGGCCGTCAGCTTTGCCCCGGTCGCCGCCCGGCTGGACCTCGATCGCCTGCTGGCCCTGCTGGCGCGGCGGGGGGACACGATCCCCGTGCAGGCGCGCTGGTTTGGCCGGCTGCCGCCCGCCGGCCGGGCGGCGATCTACCAGGCCGGCGCGCTGGGCTGGCGCGACGCCGACGCCGCGCTGCCGCACGCCATTGTCGCGCTCCTGCCGCGGGAGCTGCGCGAGGCGGAGGGGCGCCGGCACCTGGCCCTGCCCGCGCTCGCCACGCGGCCCCTGCAGCGGCTGCCCTACGCGACCTTCCTGCCCTGGGACGAGGCTCGCGCGGTGCTCGACCCGACCCTGCGCAATCCCGACCCGGATCTGCGCGTGGCCGCCTGGGCCGCGCTGGCGGCGAGCGTGCGCTACCAGCGGGACCACCTGGCCGACCTGCTGGCGCTGGTCCGCGCCCGCCGCAACGAGCAGGATCCCGTGCGCCGCACCATGCTGGAGGGCCTGGCCGACCTGCCGCCGGGCATGTGGCGCCTGGAGCATCTGGAGGTCGCCGGCGGCGCGATCCGCGAAGCCCTCGACGCCGCCGACCTCTCGGCGGCGTCCGCCCGCGCTGCGGAGCGGCTGGTGCTGGCCCTGCTGCCCTTCTATCCCGACTGGAGCGCGACCTGGCTGGCCACCCTGGTCCAGGAGCGCGGCCAGTTCCATTTCTACGCCGCCGCCGATCGGCTCTCGGACGCCGACGTGCGCCGCATCGCCCCCGCGCTCCTGCCGGTGCTCGCGGCCTGGGAGAGCCGCGAGCGCGAGTCGCATCTGCTGAACCTGGCCGGCAGCCTCGGCCGCCGGCTCCGGGTGTTTCCCGAGCTCGTCGCGATCGTCGAGCGGGTCGTGCAGAGCACCCCCTCCTCCTGGCTCGCCGAGCAGGGGCTCAACCTGCTGCTCGAGCACC
>DATGEF010000399.1:0-8225 GCA_035310405.1 Chloroflexia bacterium
GGCGCCCGAGTACGGCGCGACCTGCGGCATCTTCCCGGTCGACGAGGAGACGCTGCGCTACATGCGGCTCACCGGGCGCTCCGCGGACCACGTGGCGCTGGTCGAGGCCTATTCGCGGGAGCAGGGCCTGTTCCATACGCCGGACGCCCCGGATGCCGAGTATTCCGATTCCCTGTTCCTGGACCTGAGCAGCGTCGAGCCGAGCGTGGCCGGCCCCAAGCGTCCGCAGGATCGGGTCGCCCTGGCGCAAGCCCCCCAGTCGTTCCGCGACGCCCTGCAGGTGATTCTCCACCCGGGCGGCCCCGCCAACCCGCCCAAGCAGGTGGGGCGCTGGGAAGGGGAGGGGGGCCATCTGAAGTCCGGCGCCACCGAGGAGACCGTCGCGCCGCCGAGTGCCGTGCGGCTGCAGCTGGAGAGCGGCGAATATAGCCTCGACCACGGGGCGGTGGTCATCGCGGCGATCACCAGCTGCACGAATACGTCGAATCCCTCGGTGATGTTGGGGGCCGGGCTACTGGCCAAGAAAGCCATCGCGCGCGGCTTGCAGTCCCAGCCGTGGGTCAAGACGTCGCTGGCGCCGGGCTCCAAAGTCGTCACCGCCTACCTGGATGCCGCCGGCCTCACGCCGTACCTGGAGCAGCTGCGCTTCCACACCGTCGGCTACGGCTGCACCACCTGCATCGGCAATTCGGGCGCCTTGCCCGCTGAGGTCTCGCAGGCCGTGGAGGAGGGCCAGCTCGTCGTCTGCGCGGTGCTGTCGGGCAACCGCAACTTCGAGGGCCGGATCAACTCCGAGGTGAAGGCGAACTACTTGATGTCGCCGCCGCTGGTGGTCGCCTATGCGCTGGCCGGGCGGCTGGACCTCGACCTGGAGCACGAGCCGCTGGGGCACGACGCGGCGGGCACGCCGGTCTATCTGCGCGAGATCTGGCCCAGCCAACAGGAGATCGCCGACGCGGTGCGGGACTCGATCCAGGTGGCGATGTTCCGCAAGAGCTACAGCGACGTATGCCAGGGGGACGCACGATGGAACGCGCTGGCGGTGACCGGCAGCGAGCTCTTCTCCTGGGCGCCGGACTCGACCTATGTGCGTGAGCCGCCGTATTTCGCGGACATGGCACGGGCGGCGCCGGAGCAGGTAGGGGAGATCACGGGGGCGCGGGTGCTGGCGCTGCTGGGGGATAGCGTGACGACCGACCACATCTCGCCCGCGGGCAGTATCCGGCGGAACTCCCCGGCGGGGGCGTACCTGCTCGCGCAGGGGGTCGCGCCGCAGGACTTCAACAGCTACGGGGCGCGGCGGGGGAACCATGAGGTGCTGGTGCGGGGGACGTTCGCCAACGTGCGTCTGCGCAACCGCCTGGCGCCGGGAACCGAAGGGGGCCTGACGCGGTACTTGCCGACGGGGGAAGTGACGACGATCTACGAGGCGGCCACGCGCTACCAGTCGGCCGGCGTGCCGCTGCTGATCCTGGCGGGGCGGGAGTATGGGACGGGGAGCAGCCGCGACTGGGCGGCGAAGGGGCCACAGCTGCTCGGCGTGCGGGCGGTGATCGCCCAGAGCTACGAGCGCATCCACCGCTCCAACCTGATCGGCATGGGGGTGTTACCGCTGGAGTTCCTGGCGCAAGAGAGTGTGGAGACGCTGGGGCTGAGCGGGGAGGAGACGTTCGACATCGTCGGGTTGGGCGCGGCGATCGCGACAGAGTTCGCGGCGGGGCGGACGCTGGACGTGCGGGCGGTACGGCCCGATGGGGGGACGCTGGAGTTCAAGGTGACCGTGCGCATCGACACACCGCAGGAGATCCGCTACTACCGCCACGGGGGCATCTTGCCGTATGTGCTGCGCCAGCTTTTGGATGCACCCCCCATTGGGTCTAGGCTCACCGCTTGCAGCGCGAAGGTCACGTCGTCGATCGAGAGGTTCTGGTAGGTTTGGACACCAGGGTTATCGTCCGCGAACCAAATACGAACCTGCGTGGTGTTCGGCGGGGCCGTGGTATTATAGCTCTGCAAAGTCCAAGCGCCCGCCACCGGAACCGCCCGATTGGCCAGCACCGTCGATCCGAGCGTGTAAAAGCTGTCATCGAACCAGAAGAGCTGGACCGTCATGCTCGCCTGTGCCTGATAGGCCCGATAATAGTAGCTGAGCGTGTATGGACCGGGCGCGGCGGGGTAGTAATCCGATTTGATGGCCGCATTGGCACCAGGGTAGGAGGACGATCTCCTTCCGGATGTGATAACCAGGGCACCCCGGCGGCGAGACAGGCCGCCCGTATCAGCGGCGTGATCCTTGACGCGAGCTTGGCGCAGATACTTCTGCGCCAGATTATAGCACAGTTTGCCTCTCCACACTACTGCTAGGGGTTGGTAGCCAGGGCTGTAGTCCTACGCTGCATCCACGGCCGCGGAAGCGGCATGGCTTTCGCGCTCCCAAGAATTTGTAATCAGTCTTTGTAACTAGCTAGATTACATCTGCGGGCGTTAGGCCCCGGGCGGGGCGCCGGGTATAATGCGAAAGCTATGCACCGACCCCGCCCCCACTATCGCCCGATGCTCGTCCACTACCTGCGGCCCCAGCGACTCCGGGTGGGGTTGCTGGCCGTGTTGCTGATCAGTAGCATTATCCTGCAGCTGGTCAACCCGCAGATCCTGCGCGCTTTTATCGACACAGTGGCCGGGCCCCACACCGGATCGGCCCTGACCGGGATCGCGCTGCTGTTTTTGGGGCTGGCGATCGCCCAGCAGGCGCTCTCGGTCGGGGCCACCTTCGTGGGCGAACAACTCGCCTGGACCGCGACCAATGCCTTGCGCACCGATCTGACCCTCCACTGTTTGCGCCTCGACCTGGCCTTCCACAAAGCGCGCACCCCCGGCGAGTTGATCGAGCGCATCGACGGCGACGTGACGGCGATGGCCAACTTCTTCTCGCAGTTCGTGATCCGGGTGCTGGGCAGCCTGCTGCTGCTGGTGGGCATCCTGGCCGTGCTCTTGAGCATCAACGGGCCGGCCGGGCTGGCGCTGAGTGTCTGTGCCCTGGTGACCCTGGCGGTCATGGTCAGCTTGCGCGCGCTGGCCGTGCCCCACTGGCGGGCGGCGCGCCAGGCCAGCGCGGACCTGTTCGGCTTCCTCGAAGAGCGGCTGGGGGGCACCGTGGACATCCGCGCCAGCGGCGCCCAGCCGTACGTGCTGCGCCGGCTCTACACCTACCTGCGGGAGCGGCTGCGGACCGGGCGGCGGGCGCGCCTGATCGGCGGGATCGGCTGGAGTGTTCCGTCGGTGGCCGCGGCACTGTGCCAGGCCCTGGCCTTCGCCCTGGGCGCCTGGCTCTACCAGGGCGGGGCGAGCCTGGGCACGGCTTTCCTGGTCTATTTCTACACCCAACTCATGTTCCAGCCCCTCGACCTGATCGCACACCAGATCGATGACTTCCAGAAGGCGAGCGCCGGCCTGGGGCGGGTCGAGGAGCTCTTGCACACCACGAGCGTGCTGATCGATGGCCCGGGCGCCCCCTTCCCACCAGGGCCCCTGCCCGTCGAGTTCGACCAGGTGGCCTTCGGCTACGAGGACGCCGCTGTGCTGCGCGATCTCACCCTCTGCCTCGCGCCTGGCGAAGTGATCGGCCTGCTCGGGCGCACCGGCAGCGGCAAGACCACGCTCACCCGGCTGCTGCTGCGCCTCTACGACCCCACGGCCGGCACGATCCGCCTCGGCGGGGTCGACTTGCGGGCCGCCCATCTGCGGGACCTGCGCCGGCAGATCGGGGTGGTCACGCAGGATGTGCAACTTTTCCGGGCGACCGTCCGCGATAACCTGACCTTCTTCGATCCGCGCATCGGCGACGCGCGGATTATGGCGGCGCTGGAGGAGCTGGGGCTGGCCGAGTGGTGCCGGCACTTGCGGGCGGGCCTCGATACGATGCTCGGGGCCCACGGCGGCGGCCTGTCGGCCGGCGAATCGCAGCTGCTGGCCTTCACCCGGATCTTCCTGCAAGATCCCGGCCTGGTGATCCTGGACGAGGCCTCTTCCCGAGTCGATCCGGCCACGGAGCGGCTGATCGAACGGGCGGTGACCCGCCTGTTGCGCAACCGCACCGGCATTATTATCGCCCATCAGCTGGCTACCGTGGCCCGCGCGGACACCATCCTCATCCTCGACGGCGGCGCGGTGGCCGAGTATGGGCCGCGGGCGACCCTGGCCGCCGATCCGGGCTCGCGATTCGCTGCGCTCCTGCGCACCGGCGCCGCGGAGGTCCTGGCATGACCAGCGCCCGCTTCCTGTGGCAACTGATCCGCTTCCGGCCCCGGCTCTTCTGGGTCAATTGCCTGGCCATCACGCTGTTGTTCCTGTTCGAGCTGGTGCCCGGCCTGGTGGCCCGCGACTTTTTCGACCGCCTGAGTACCGGCCGGCCGATCGACCTCTGGTGGCTCCTGGCCCTGCTGCTCATGGCTGCGGCCGGCCATATCGCGTGCATGGTCGGCTGCCAGGTGACCAACGTGCCTTTCATGCTCAACGCGGCCGCGCTGCTGCAGAAGAATCTGTTCCGCCGCATCCTGGAGCTGCCCGCGGCGCGCGCCCTGCCCGCCTCGGCCGGCGAAGCGATCAGCCGCTTCCGGGATGATATCGATGGGATCACCGAATCGATGATCACCTTCAACGACCTGGTCGCCTCCACGGTCTTCGCCGGCGTGGCCCTGGTGGTTATGCTGGGCATCAACGCGGGGATCACGGCAGGGGTCTTCCTGCCGTTGGTGGCCGTGGTGGCGGTGGCCAACCTGGCCAGCCGGCGGATCGAGGTCTACCGGCGGGCCAGTCGCGAGGCCACCGGCCAGGTGACCGGCTTCCTCGGCGAGATCTTTGGGGCCGTGCAGGCCGTACAAGTCGCCGGGGCCGACGAGCAGGTGGCGGCCTATTTCCAGCGCCTCAACGAGGCCCGGCTGCGCACCCAGGTGCGCGATCGGGTGTTCGACCAGTTACTCGAGTCGATCTTCCGCAACACGGTCAATCTCGGCACGGGGCTGATCCTGCTGTTCGCCGGGCAGGCGATGGCCGGGGCGCAGTTCACCGTGGGCGATTTCGCGCTCTTTGTCTACTTCCTGGGCTGGGTCACGGAGTTCACCGCCCTGTTCGGCATCGTGCTGGCCCGCTACCGGCAGGCCGGCGTGGCCTTCAGCCGCATGACGACTCTGTTGGCCGGGGCGCCGGCGCCCACGCTGGTGGCCCACAGCCCGGTCTATCTGGAGGGGCCGCTGCCCGACCTACCCGGCCTGCCGGCCCCGGCCGGTGCGCCCCTGCAGCGCTTGGACGTGGCCGACCTGACCTTCCACTATCCGGGGAGTGCCCGCGGGATCGCGGGGATCTCCTTCGCCCTGGCCCCGGGCTCGTTCACCGTGGTCACCGGGCGCATCGGCGCGGGCAAGACGACGCTGGTGCAGGTGCTGCTCGGCCTCTTGCCGTGCGACCACGGGGTGATCCGCTGGAATGGCCGACCGGTGGCCGACCCGGCGACCTTTTTTGTGCCGCCGCAGAGCGCCTACACGCCCCAGGTGCCGCGCCTGTTCAGCGAGACGTTGAGGGACAATATTCTGCTCGGGTTGCCCGAGGCCGCGCTCGATCTGCCGGCCGCCCTGCGCCTGGCGGTGCTGGAGTCCGATCTGGCGGCGATGCCCGCGGGGCTCGACACGCTGGTCGGCGCGCGGGGGGTGCGGCTGTCCGGCGGCCAGATCCAACGCGCGGCGGCCGCGCGCATGTTCGTCCGGCCGGCCGAGCTCCTAGTCTTCGACGATCTATCGAGCGCGCTCGACGTGGAGACGGAGACGCTGCTCTGGGAGCGGGTGTTTGCCCGGCCGGACAGCACCGTGCTGGCGGTCTCGCACCGGCGTGCCGCCCTGCGCCGCGCCGATCAGATCCTGGTGCTCCAGGATGGCGCGATCGTGGCTGCCGGCCGCCTGGAGACCCTGCTCACCACCTGCCCGGAGATGCAGCGCCTCTGGCATGGGGAGCTCGCCGCCGAATCCCGCGCGCATCAGCGGACGACGTTGGGATAGAGGTAGGCGGCCAGGGCGACAATCGCGGCGTTGGCCAGCAGCAGCACGCCGAAGTCCAGCGGCAGCCCCAGCGTGCTGGTGCCGCTGACGACCATCAGCGTGCGCAGCCCGTCCACCATGTAGCTCAAGGGGTTGCAGTGGGCCAGCACCGCTACCCAGCCGGGCATCAGGGCGATAGGATAGAGCGCGTTCGAGGCGAAGAACAGGGGCATCGTGATCAGCTGGCCCATGCCCTGCACGCGCTCGCGGCTGCGCACCAGCGCGGCGATGACCAGCGAGAGCGTGGCGAAGAAATTGCCCCCCAGCAGAACCAGCCCCAGGATGCCCAGCAGCGCCAGCGGGTCCCAGCGCACGTTCACGCCCATGATCAGGGCCAGGACGAAGATCGTCACCGCCTGGGTGGTGCCGCGTACCCCGGCGGCCAGGCCCTTGCCCAGCACGAGCGCGGCCCGCGGCGTGGGGCTGACCAGGAACTTTTGCAGCGTGCCCTGGTCGCGCTCCCAGATCACGGCGATGCCCTGGAAAATCGCAATGTAGATCACCGACTGGGCCAGGACGCCCGGCGCGAGGAAGTCGAGGTAGGGCCCCAGGCCCGCCGGCAGCGCGCGCAGCCGGCCAAACACCTGCCCGAAGACGGTGAGCCAGAGCACCGGCTGCACCGCGCGCGTCACCAGATCGAAGGGGTCATGCTGGAGCTTGCGGATTTCCATCGCGGTGATCGCCCCGGTCTTCACCACGAAAGCGATCGGGGCGGCCAGCGGGCCGGCCGGCGCCGGGGCGGGGCGGGCCGCCCCCGGATCAGCCGAGGCGGCGGGCGGTGCGGCGAAGAGCGCGGGTTTCACGGTAGCTGCCTCCCGATTCCAGAGTGTCGCCGGTGAAGTAGACAAAGACATCTTCCATGGTGGCCGCGCCGCCGGGCACCTGGGCCTTGAGGGCGGCGGGGGTGCCGAGCGCGACGATCTGCCCCTGGCTCATGACGGCCACGCGGGTCGCCAGGTGCTCGGCTTCTTCCATGTAATGCGTGGTCAGGAAGAGCGTGGCGCCGAACTCCCGGCGCAGGCGGGCCAGGTGCTCCCAGACCGCGCGGCGGGCCACCGGGTCGAGGCCGATGGTGGGCTCGTCGAGGAACAGGATGCGCGGGTAGTGGATCAGCGCCTGAGCGATCTCCAGGCGGCGCACCATGCCGCCCGAATACGTGCGCACCAGCCGCCCCGCTGCGTCCTGGAGCCCCATGAAGGCCAGGGCCTGCTCGACGCGGGCCCGCTGCTCCCGCCAGGGCACGTCGTAGAGCCGGGCGAAGACCAGCAGGTTCTCGTAGCCGTTGAGCATGCCATCGGCCGAGAGCGCCTGGGGCACGTAGCCCAACAGCCGGCGCACCGCGCTGGCCTGGCGCACGACATCGTAGCCGCCCACCGTGGCCCGCCCGGCGCTCGGCGGCAGCAGCGTGATCAGCATCTTGATCGTCGTCGTCTTGCCCGCGCCGTTCGGCCCCAGCAGCGCGAAGACCTCGCCCGCGGCGATCTCCAGGTCCACCCCATCCACGGCGGTGAAGGCGCCGAAGGTCCGGGTCAGCCCCTCGGTGCGCACCAGGGGCGTATGGTCGGTCAGATCCAGCATGGGGCTAGCATACACCAGCCCCGGCCTTGCTGTCCAGGCGGGCGGCCCCACCCGCGGCCCGCGCCCCGGTTGCAATTCCCCCGCCGCCGCTATACAATAGAATAGAATAGCTAGCACCGCGAGCACCGCTATCGCACTACGGGAGCAGGCACCATGGGCGACTTAACCGGCAAAACGCTGGGCCGGTATCGGATCCTCGAACGCCTCGGCCGGGGCGGCATGGCGGAAGTCTACAAAGGCTACCAGCCGGCGCTGGACCGGACGGTGGCCGTCAAGGTGCTCCATGCCTTCCTGCTGATCGAGACGGGCAGCCGGGAGCGCTTTCAGCGCGAGGCCCAGGCGGTCGCGACCCTGCATCATCCCAACATTGTCCAGGTCTTCGACTACGACGTGGAAGGTGATATCTACTTCATGGTCATGGAGTTTATCGCCGGCCCGAACCTCAAGCAGATTTTAGAAGAGTCGGCGAAAGCCGGCACCCGTCTCAGCCTGGAGCGCAGCGCCGAGATCATTACCGCGATCGGCGGCGCCCTGGCCTATGCCCACCGCCACGGCCTGATC
>DATGEF010000400.1:0-16491 GCA_035310405.1 Chloroflexia bacterium
AAGATCGCGCTGGCGAAGGCCGGGTCGGCAGTCGCGCACAGGGCCGCCAGCTGGGGCGCCGTCAGCACCGGGCTGGCCAGCCAGATCAGGTGGGCGTGGTCGGGCGCTTCGGCCAGCAGGTCGCCTCGGGCGCCCAGGCCGATGGAGAGGGACATCACGAGCCCTTCGCGTAAGGGATCGATCGGGGGATTGGTCACTTCAGCGAAGCGCTGTTTGAAATAGTTGTAGAGCGGCCGCGCCCGCTCGGCAAAGACGGCCGGGGGGGTATCATCGCCCATCGAGCCGATCGGCTCCTGGCCGTCCTCCGCCATCGGGCGCAGCACCAGGGTCAGCTCTTCGGCGGTGTAGCCGAAGGCGCGCTGCAAGACGGGCAGGGGCGGGGCGGGCGCCTCCGGGCGGGGGGCCGCTTCCCGGCCGGGGGCGGCCGCCGGGAAGTGCCGGTAGTGATCGATCCAGGCGGCGTAGGGCTGCTGGGCGGCCAGCCGGCACTTGATCGCCGCGTTCTCCTCGAAGCGGCCGGTGCGCAGGTCGGCGGCGATCATCTGGCCGGGGCCCACCTTGCCTTTGCGGATGATCCGGGCGGCGTCGATCGGCACCGCGCCCACTTCGGAGCCGCAGACGACCAGACCGTCGTCGGTCAGCAGGTAGCGGGCCGGGCGCAACCCGTTGCGGTCGAGGGCCAGGCCGACCACCTGGCCATCGGAGAAGGCGAGCGCGGCCGGCCCATCCCAGGGCTCCATCAGCCCGGCATGATATTGGTAGAAAGCGCGCCAGGCGGGGTCGAGGTCGGGCACGTGCTCCCAGGCCTCCGGCACCAGCAGGGCCAGGGCGTGGCGGACATCCCGCCCGCCCTGGACGATCAACTCGAGCACGTTGTCGAGCATGGCCGAATCGCTGCCGCTTTCGTCGACGACCGGCCCCAGCTGGGCGACCTGGGTGGCGAGGGCGGGCCCACTGGGGATCTCGCTCCCGGGCCCGCCCGCCCAGGTCCGCTCCGCCTGGCGGCGCCAGGCCGCCTCGCGGGCGCGCATCCAGGTGACATTGCCGCGCAGTGTGTTGATCTCGCCGTTGTGGGAGAGCATGCGGAAGGGCTGGGCGCGCTCCCAGGTGGGGAAGGTGTTGGTGGAATAGCGCTGGTGGTACACCGCCAGGGGGGTCGCGTACAGCGAGTCGCGCAGGTCGGGATAGAATTGGCCCAGCAGGGGCGCGACCAGCAGTCCTTTGTAGACCAGCGTCCGGCTGGACAGTGAGGGGATGGCGAAGTCGGCGATCCCGGCCTTGCGGGCCAGGGCTTCGGCCGTCTTGCGGGCCAGGTACAGCGCCCGCTCGTAGCTTTCGCCGGGGCCATACCGGCCAGGCGGGCGCCCAATCAGGGCCTGCTCGATCGCCGGGCAGGTTTCGTGGGCGCGGGCGCCCAGGGCCGCCGGGTCGATCGGCACCTCCCGCCAGCAGAGCACCGCCAGGCCGTAGGCGGCGAGCCCCTGCCCCAGCAGCCGCCGGGCCATCTGGCGCGCCCCTGCGTCGCGGGGTAGAAACACCATGCCCACGGCGAGGTCGGCCACGGGGTAGCGGATCTCGCGCCGGGCCAGCTCGCGGGCGAAGAAGGCCTGCGGCAGCGCCGTGAGCACGCCGGCGCCGTCGCCGCTCTTGCCGTCGGCCTGGACGCCGCCCCGGTGGGCCATGTTGGCGACGGCGGTCAGGGCCAGGTCGAGAATGTCGTGGCCCGGCTGCCCGGCCAGGCGGGCGACAAAACCGATGCCGCAGGCATCGTGCTCGAAGCGTGCATCATAAAGTCCCTGTGCGGATCTATCTGAAACCTCTGGCATCCGTCCACTCCTCCTGTCAGATTGCCTGGACCTCGACCGTGCAAACCCGCGCCGGGTGGGCGGCTTCGTAGGCGGCGATGGCCGGTGCCGCCGCTAGCAGGAAGCCCAGCTGGTCGAGGCCCTGCAGCAGGCAGTGGTGGGCGAACGGGTCGATGGGGAAGCGGGCCTCCTGGCCGTCGGGCAGGATCAGCGTCTGGCGGACCAGGTCCACTGTCGCCTGCGCCCCCGGCCGGGCGGCGATTTGCTGTAAGAGCGCGGCATGAGTCGCCGCGTCGACCGCGATCGGCAGCAGGCCATTCTTCAGCGCGTTGTTGCGGAAGATGTCGGCGAAGGCCGTGCTGACGACGGCCCGGAAGCCGTAGTCCAGCAGGGCCCAGGGGGCGTGCTCCCGTGAGGAGCCGCAGCCGAAATTAGGGCCGGCGACGAGGATGCCGGCGCCCTGGGCCTCCGGACGGTTGAGCACGAACTCGGGCCGCGGGGCGCCGCCGGGCGCATAGCGCCAGTCGGCGAACAGGCTGGCGCCGAGCCCCGCCTGCGTGGTCGTCTTCAGAAAGCGCGCCGGGATGATCTGGTCGGTGTCGATATCGGCCATCGGCAACGCGACCAGGGGTGCGGTAAAGGTCGTGATCGGGTCCATCGTTGGCTTTGGTCCTCCATCCGTTAGGCGTCATGCGCCTCACGCGTCGCGCAGCAAGGCCCGTGCATCAGCAATCGTCCCCGCGATCGCCGTGGCGGCGGCGGTCAAGGGGCTGGCCAGGAAGGTGCGGCCGCCCGGGCCCTGGCGGCCCTCGAAGTTGCGGTTGCTGGTCGAGACGGCGTACTGGCCCGGCGCCAGCTGATCGCCGTTCATGGCGATGCACATCGAGCAGCCGGCCGCGCGCCACTCCGCGCCCGCCGCGCGGAAGATCTCGTGTAGCCCCTCGGCCTCGGCCTGGCGTTTGACGCCCTGCGAGCCGGGGACGACGAGCATGCGCACGCCGGGCGCGACCCGGCGGCCCCGTAGCAGGCCGGCGGCCAGGCGCAGATCGGAGATACGCGCGTTGGTGCAGCTGCCCAGGAAGACGACGTCGACCGCCTTGCCCAGCAGGAGCTGGCCGGGCTGCAGGTCCATGTAGCGGAGCGCCTGGGCCAGCGCCAGGCGCTGGCTCGCGTCGGGCAGGCTGGCGGGGTCGGGGACGCGGCCGTCGATCGGCATGCCCATGCCCGGATTCGTGCCGTAGGTGATCATCGGCGCCAGCCGCTGGGCGTCGAGGGTCACCGTCGCGTCATAGGGGGCGCCCGGGTCGGTCGGCAGGGCACGCCAGGCGGCGACGGCGGCGTCCCAGGCCGCGCCCTGGGGCGCATAAGGGCGCCCGGCCACGTAGGTGTAGGTCGTGTCGTCGGGGGCGATCAGCCCGGCGCGCGCGCCGCCTTCGATCGACATATTACAGATCGTCATGCGTTCTTCCATGCTCAGGGCGCGGATGGCCGCGCCGGTGTACTCGAAGACGGCGCCGGTGCCGCCGCCTACCCCGATCTGGGCGATGATCGCCAGGATGAGGTCCTTGGCCGCCACGCCGGGCGGCAACCGCCCGTCGATGCGCACCTCCATGGTCCGCGGCCGGCTCTGGAGCAGGCATTGCGTGGCCAGCACATGCGCGACTTCCGAGGTGCCGATGCCGAAGGCCAGCGCCCCGAAGGCGCCGTGGGTGCTGGTGTGGCTATCGCCGCAGACGATCGTCATACCGGGCTGCGTCAGCCCCTGCTCCGGCCCGATGACATGGACGATGCCCTGCCGGTCGTTGCCCAGCGCGAACAGCGGGATGCCGAACTCAGAGCAGTTGCGCTCCAGTTGGCTCAACTGGGCGGCGGCCTGGGCGTCCACCACCGGGATCGCGCCGGCAGGGCCGGGCGGCGCGGTCGGCGTGGAGTGGTCCATCGTCGCCAGAGTCTGCCCCGGCCGGCGGACCGGGCGCCCCTGCGCGCGCAGCTGGGTGAAGGCCTGGGGCGAGGTGACCTCATGCACCAGGTGCAGGTCGACGTAAAGCACCGCCGGGGTCGCCGCCGTTTCCGGCTGGACCAGGTGCGCGTCCCAGATCTTCTGGAACAGGGTGCGCGGATTGTGCATCAAAGCCTCCCGCGGGTGGTTAGCTGGCCAGCCGGCCCTGCTCGTAGAGCCAGCGGGCGAAGCGCAGCCGCTTGTAGTCATGCAGCGACTCGGTCACATCGCCCAGCGGAAACCGCTCACGCAGGGCCGCCAGGCGGGTCAGCTCCGCGCCGCTGAAGCAGGTCAGGTCCAGGACCACGCGCTGTTCGTGCGCCGCGGGATCCTCCGGGCTGCCGGGTTTCTCAGTATTTTGGGTTTCACTCATCGATCGGCTTCCTTTCTGTGAGATATTCGAGCCAGCCCCAGCGGTCGCGGGTCTCGCCGGTGAAGAGGCCGAAGAAGGCCTGCTGGAGCGCCGTCGTGATCGGGCCCCGCCGGCCGCTACCGATCACTATGCGATCGACCGAGCGGATGGGGGAGACCTCGGCGGCGGTACCGGTGAAGAAGAGCTCGTCGGCCACATAGAGGGCCTCGCGGGGCAGGGCCTGCTCGCGCACCTCGTAGCCCAGCTGGCGGGCCAGGACCATCACCGTGTCGCGGGTGATGCCCGGCAACAGGGCCGCGGTGACCGGGGGAGTGTAGATCACGCCGTCGCGGATGACAAAGAGGTTCTCGCCCGCGCCCTCGCTGAGCTGACCGTGGACATCAAGCGCGATGCCTTCGACATAGCCGTGGCGCTCGGCCTCCATGGTGATCAGCTGCGACGACAGGTAGTTGCCGCCGGCCTTGGCCAGGGCCGGGATGGTGTTGGGCGCCATGCGCGTCCAGGACGAGACCGCCACATCGGCGCCGTTGGCCAGCGCATCTTCGCCAAGATAGGCGCCCCAAGGAAAGGCGGCGATCATGACCTCGACGGGGTTCTTGAGCGGCGAGGGCGACATCTCACCATAGCCGCGCCAGACCAGGGGCCGCAGGTAGGCGCTGGTCAGCCCATTCGCGCGGACGATCTCGTGGCAGGCCGCGGCCAGCCGGGCCGGGCTGTAGCGCAGCTCCATGCGGTAGATTTTGGCCGAATCGTAGAGCCGGCGGATATGCGGCGTGAGCCGGAACAGCGCCGGGCCGTCCGGGGTGCTGTAGCAGCGGATGCCCTCGAAGACCGAGGAGCCGTAATGGAGGGCGTGGGTCAGCACATGGACGGTCGCCTTCTCCCAGGGCACCAGCTCGCTGTTAAACCAGATATACTTGGTGGGCGTGATCGGCATCCTGCGCCTCCTTATCCTGAGCGTCCTGGCGATCCAGGCGGCGCAGCAAGGGCAGCTCCAGGCTGTCCCACAGCGCCTGCCAGCTCGCCGCGATAATATTTTCCGAACAGCCGACGGTGCTCCAGCGCTCCTCGCCGCAGGCCGTCTCGATCACGACACGGGGCCGGGCGGCCGTGCCCAGATGTTCGTCGACGATGCGGACTTTGTAGTCGACGAGGTGGGTCTCGGCCAGCTCCGGGTAGTGCGGCAGCAGCGCCTTGCGGATGGCGCGGTCGAGCGCGTTGACCGGGCCGGCGCCCTCCGCGGCGGTGTGCATCACCGTGTCGCCGACTTGCAGCTTGACGCTCGCCTGGGCCAGGACGGCGCCGGCGCCGCGCTGCTCCACCAGGACGGTGAAGTCGAGCAGCGTGAAGGGCGGCGTGTAGCCGGGGGCCGCGCGGCGCACCAGCATCTCGAAGGAGCCCTCGGCGGCCTCGAACTGGAACCCCTCGTTTTCCAGCTCCTTGATCCGGCCCAGGACGGCCTGCTCATTGCCGTTCAGGGCCAGGCCGAGAGCGGCGGCGCGCAGGCGGACGTTGCCGCGGCCGGCCAGCTCACTGACGATCACGCGCATGCTGTTGCCGACCAGCGCCGGGTCGATATGCTGGTAGCTCGCGGCGAGTTTGGCCACCGCGGCCACATGCACGCCGCCCTTGTGGGCAAAGGCGCTGCGCCCCACATAGGGCGCCTGCGGGTCCGGGTTGAGGTTGGCGACGGCCGCGACGAAATGCGCGACCTCGCGGAGGCGGGCCAACTGCTCGGGCGCCAGGCAAGCGTAGCCCTGCTTCAGCTGCAGGTTGGCGATCAGCGGCACGAGGTCCATATTGCCACAGCGCTCGCCGTAGCCGTTGATCGTGCCCT
This sequence comes from Chloroflexia bacterium, assembly GCA_035310405.1. Taxonomy (GTDB): domain Bacteria; phylum Chloroflexota; class Chloroflexia; order QHBQ01; family JAICKM01; genus JAICKM01. Next base: position 6,015 of record DATGEF010000400.1, read on the forward strand.
GCACCTGCACACAGCCGGCCGCGACCGCCGCCATCGCGTTGGCCACGGCGAGCGCCCCGTCGTTGTGGGTATGGATGCCGAGCGGGGTCGGGATGTGCCCGCGCACCCGCCGCACGGTTTCCGCCACGCAATCGGGCAGCGTCCCGCCGTTGGTGTCGCACAAGACCACGCAATCCGCGCCGGCCGCGGCGGCCGCGGCCAGGGTCGCCAACGCGTAGGCCGCATCGAGCCGGTAGCCGTCGAAGAAATGCTCGGCGTCGTAGACGACCTCCTGGCCCCGCGCCTTAAAATAGGCCACGCTCTCGCCGATCATGCGCAGGTTTTCATCCCGCGTGGTTTCCAGCACCCGCTCGACGTGCAGAGTCGAGCTTTTGCCGAATAAGGTGACCACCGGCGTCTGGGCTGCGACCAGGGCCTGGATCTGGGGGTCGTCCGCACAGCGGGTGGCCGCGTGGCGGGTACTGCCGAAAGCGGCCACGCGGGCGCGGCGCAGGGGCGCGGCGGCCATCCGGGTGAAGAACTCGGCATCCTTGGGATTCGACCCCGGCCAGCCGCCCTCGACATAGTGGATGCCAAGCCCATCCAGCTCGCGGGCGATCTTGACTTTGTCGGCGGCCGAGAGCGACAGGCCCTCGCCCTGCGTGCCGTCCCGCAGGGTGGTATCGTAGAGCCGGATCTGCTGGGTCATGGCGTTACACTCCCTGGGCGACAAGGGCGGGCGCGCGGGTGGCGCGGGCCTGGAAGAGCTGGTTGAGGGCGGCCACGTAGGCTTCGGCGGCGGCCACGATGATGTCGGTGTCGACGCCGTAGCCGCTGAAGACCCCCGATCGCCGGGCCAGGGGCCGCAAGGCGGCCGGGCCGTCCGGCCCCGCGGCCGGCGCGGCGCCGTACTCCTGCACCCGGATCGTCACCTCGCCGACCGCGGCGATCCCCTCGGTCACGGCGTTCACGGCGAATTCGACCAACTCGCCGGGCTCGCCGACGATCTTGTTGATCGCCCCGCAGACGGCGTCTACCGGGCCGGTGCCCTGGGCCGACTCGGTGCGCAGGGTGCCGTCCGGCCCGCGCATGCGCACGGTGGCGGTCGGGATGGCGTGCGTGCCGCAGGCCACCTGCACCTGGTCGAGCGCGTAGATCGGCACCGGGCGCTGGACCGCGCCGGACACCAGGGCCTCGATATCCCGGTCGTCCACCACCTTCTTCTTGTCGGCGACCTCCTTGAAGCGCGTGAACACCTCGCGGAAAGCCTCGTCCGGGAGCTGGTAGCCCAGCGCCTCCAGGTGGACCCGGAAGGCGTGGCGCCCGGAGTGCTTGCCCAGCACCAGGTTCGTCCCGTCCCAGCCGACCGTTTCCGCGCTCATGATCTCGTACGTTAGCCGGTTCTTGAGGATGCCGTCCTGGTGGATGCCGGCCTCGTGAGCAAAGGCGTTCGCGCCGACGATCGCCTTGTTTGGCGGCACCGACAGCGCCGTACAGGCGGCGACCAAGCGCGAGGCGCGGCCCAGCTCCCGGGTGTCGACGCGGCTCGTGCGCCCGAAGAAGGCCCGCCGGGTCTGCAAGGCCATGACCACCTCTTCCAGGGCGGCGTTGCCGGCCCGCTCGCCGATGCCGTTGATCGTGCATTCGACCTGCCCCGCGCCCGCGCGCACGCCGGCCAGCGAGTTGGCCACAGCCAGGCCGAGGTCGTCATGGCAATGGGTGGAGATCACGACCTGGCTGGCCCCCGGCACGTGGGCGCGCACGCCCGCGATGAGGGTGCCATACTCCTCGGGGGTCAGGTAGCCGACCGTATCGGGGATGTTGAGCGTGGTGGCGCCGCTGGCGACCGCGACGCCCAGCACCTCGTAGAGAAAGGCGGGGTCCGAGCGGCCGGCGTCCTCGGGCGAGAACTCGACGTCCGCACAGAATTGCCGCGCGTAGCGGACCATGGCGCCGACCCGCTCCCGCACCTGGTCGCGGCTCAGGCGCAGCTTGTGCTCCAGGTGGATATCCGAGGTCGCCAGGAAGGTGTGGATGCGCGGCCGGGCGGCCGGCGCGATCGCGCTCCAGCAGCGGTCGATGTCGGCCTGGTCGGCGCGCGCCAGGCCGCAGATCACCGGCCCATCCGGCGTGCCGATCTCCTGGGCAATGGCCTGGACCGCCTCCCAGTCGCCGGGGGAGGCGGCCGGGAAGCCGGCTTCGATGATGTCGACGCCCAGCCGGGCCAGCTGGCGGGCGACGGCGAGCTTCTCGTCGCGCGACATGGTGCCGCCCGGCGCTTGCTCGCCGTCGCGCAGCGTGGTATCGAAAATGCGGACGTGGTCTTCCATTGGCTCTCCCCTCCTCAGGCGCCGCCCTGGCCCGGCACGACTTCTTTCGGCTGGACGAAGGGCATCATCCGGCGCAACCGGCTGCCCACGGCCTCGATCGGGTGCTCGACATCTTGCCGGCGCATCCGGTTGAAGCGCGGCCGGCCGGCCTGGTTCTCGGCAATCCATTCCTGGGCGAACGCGCCACTCTGGATGTTGGCGAGCAGGGTCTGCATCGCCGCGCGGGTCTGCGCGTTGATGATCTGGCTCCCGGCCACGTAATCGCCATATTCGGCGGTATCGGAGACCGAATAGCGCATGTAATTGAGGCCGCCCTGGTAGAAGAGGTCGACGATCAGCTTCAGCTCGTGCATGCACTCGAAGTAGGCGACCTCCGGTTGGTAGCCCGCCGCGACGAGCGTCTCGAATCCGGCCTTGACCAACGCCGAGACGCCGCCGCAGAGCACGGCCTGCTCGCCGAAGAGGTCCGTCTCGGTCTCTTCGGTGAAGGTGGTCCGCAGCACCCCGGCCCGCGTCGCGCCGAGGCCCTTGGCGTAGGCGAGCGCATCCTCCAGCGCGTGCCCGGAGGCATCCTGGTGGACGGCAACCAGCGCCGGCACGCCGCCGCCCTGCACGAACACCTCGCGCACCCGGTGGCCGGGCGCCTTGGGCGCGACCATGCTGACGTCGACCTCGGGCGGCGGCACGATCTGGCCGAAGCGGATGTTGAAGCCATGGGCGAACATCAGGGTCTGGCCGGCCCGCAGGTGGGGGCCGATCGCGTCCGCATACAGCGCGGCCTGGCCGGTATCGGGCGTGAGGACCATGATCAGCGCCGCCTCGCGCACCGCGTTGGCGACGGATCGCACGCGCAGGCCCGCCGCCTCCGCTTTGCCCCAGCTGCGCGAGCCCTCATAGAGGCCGACCCGCACGTCGAGCCCACTGTCTTGCAAATTCAAGGCGTGCGCATGCCCCTGGCTGCCGAAGCCGACGACCGCGATTGGCCGCCCCTGCAGCCGCCCCAGGTCGGCCTGGTGATCATAAAACAGTTCTGCCATTGCCGTGCCTCCTTTGCACGCGGGGTCGGGGAGTCAGTCCAACATCTCGCCATAGCGGGCCCAGAGGGCACACCAGTCCACGCCGTCGTCGTCCAGAGCAGGCGGGGCGGGCGACTCGCGGCGGGCGGCGGCCAGGACTTCTTCGACTTGCACGAGCACGGCCCGGGGCGCCAGGGCGGCGACCCGGGGGCGCGCAGCCTGGCGGCGGTGCCCGTGGGGGTCTTGGGGGGGCATCGGTGGTTGGTTATATCCGGTCGCTGTCATCACTTGCTCCTTCTTCTGGGACATCGTCCCGCTAAATGTGGGGGTGCCGGCCCCACTGGCCGGGGCCCGTTGACAAGATACCCGCTACCCTTCAGCTCCGGCGCCCGCGCCCGCCGCGGCCGGCGGGACCGCGCTGCGCAGCATCGCCACGCGGCCGGTGCGCATCAGCTCTTTGATGCCGAAGGGCCGGACGATCTCGATAAAGGTCTCGACCCGCGCCGGGGCGCCGGTCAGCTCCAGGATCATCGTGCTGGGGCCGGTGTCGGCGACCCGGGCGCCGAAGGCCGTCACCAGGGCGAGGATCTCGGCCCGGCGGCCGCCCGGCGCATGAACCTTCAGCAGCGCCAGCTCCAACTCCACGGCCGCTGCGCCGGTCAGGTCGCTAACCTTAAGCACCTCGATCAGGCGGTAGAGCTGTTTGACCACTTGCTCGACATCCGGTGCGTCGACCACGAGGGTCATGCGGCTGACGCCGGGCGTTTCGCTGTGGCCGACGGCCAGGCTCTCGATATTGAACCCGCGCCGGCGGAACAGACTGACCGCGCGATTGAGCACGCCGGGCCGATCCTGCAACAACGTCACCAATGTATGTTTCACCCCTTGCCTCCTCGGCGGGCGGCCCGCCCGCTCGCCGTGGTTATACCGCCAGCGCCTGGGGTGCCTCGGTCAGCATCTCGCCGATGCTCTTGTTCTGCGGCACCATAGGAAAGACGTTGACCTCGCGCTCGACCCGGAAGTCGATGACGACCGAGCCGTCGTAGTCGCAGGCCCACTCGATCGTGGCCGCCACATCGGCCACCTGGTCGACCGTGCGGCCGCACAGGCGGTAGGCTTCGGCCAGACGGGCGAAATCCGGGCCGGAGAGCGGCGTGCCGCTGTAGCGCTTGCCCTCGAAGAGCTCCTGCCACTGGCGGACTATGCCCAGGTAGCCGTTGTTGATGATCGCGACTTTGACGTTGTGGATGCCCTCCTGGACGATCGTCGCCAGCTCCTGGTTGGTCATCTGGAAGCCGCCGTCGCCGACAATCGCCCAGACGGTGTCCTGCGGGTGGGCGATGGCCACGCCCATCGCCGCCGGGACGCCGAAGCCCATCGTGCCGGCGCCGCCGCTGGTGATGTGGGTACGCGGACGATACCAGTCGATCAGCTGGGCGGCCCACATCTGATGCTGGCCGACATCGGTCACGACCCGGTAATGGCCGCGGGCGTTGAGGATGCGCGTCAGGGCCGCGTAGACGTCGTGGGGCAGGAGCTGCGTGGTGTCGGGCCGGTTCAAGTAGAGCTGGCGGTGCTGGTGCTGGGCCTGCAGGGCGCGGATCTCGGCCAGCCACGCGCCGGCCGCGCGGGCGGGCATCTCGGCGAGCAGCGCCTGGAGCACGAGCCGGGCATCGCCGACGATCGGGACGGCCGTTTTTACATTTTTGCCGATCTCGGCCGGGTCGATATCCACGTGGATGATCTGGGCCTGGGGCGCAAAGGTGGACGCCTTGCCGGTCACCCGGTCGTCGAAGCGGCTGCCAAGGTTGAGCAGCACATCGCACTGCTGGATGGCGCGATTGACATGCACCCAGCCGTGCATCCCGGGCATGCCGAGGCTCAGCGGATGGTCCTCCGGGAACGCGCCCAGGCCATGCAGGGTGGTGATCACCGGGATACCGGTGTGCTCGGCCAGGGCGCGCAGCTCGGCGGTCGCTTCACTCTGGATCACGCCGTTGCCGGCCAGGATCAGGGGCTTGCGGGCGGCGGTCAGCAGCCGGATGGCCGCGCGGATCTGCCGCCGGTTGCCCTCGTAGACGGGCCGGTAGCCCGGCAGGTCCAGCGTCACGGTCCAGTCCGGCACGATCGAGGCCTGCTGGGCATCTTTGGTGATATCGATCAGCACAGGGCCCGGCCGGCCGGTCGTGGCGATATGGAAGGCCTCGCGAAAGACGTAGGGCAGGGTGGCCGGGTCTTTCACCAGGTAATTGTGCTTGGTGATCGGCATCGTGATGCCGGTGATATCGGTCTCCTGGAAGGCATCTTTGCCCAGCACGGCACTGCCGACCTGCCCCGTGATGGCGACCAGGGGCGTGCTGTCCATCCAGGCATCGGCGATCGGCGTCACCAGGTTGGTGGTGCCGGGGCCGCTGGTGCCGATGCAGACCCCGGGCCGGCCGGTGGCTCGGGCATAGCCCTCCGCCGCATGGCCGGCGCCCTGCTCATGGCGGCAGAGCACATGCCGCAGTTGGTCACGGTACTCCCACATGGCGTGATAAAACGGCATGATCGTCCCGCCCGGGATGCCGAACATCACCGTCACGCCTTCGCGGATCAGCGCCTCACACATCACCTGGGCGCCGGTTCGTTGCGCACTCATAGTTGCTCCTTCCATTTAACTGAGGACCGCGCCGTTGCTGGCATTGGTGACCAGGCGGGTGTAGCGGGCCAGCCAGCCGCGGGTATAGCGGGGCGGGGCGGCTCGCCAGGCGGCGCGGCGGGCCGCCCAGGCGGCGTCCGGCACGGCGACGTCGAGCGTGCGGGCCGCCAGGTCAATCTGGATCAGGTCGCCGTCCTGGACGAGGCCGATCGGCCCCTGTTCGGCCGCCTCCGGGGAGACGTGGCCGATGCAGAGGCCGCGCGTGCCGCCGCTGAACCGCCCATCGGTGATCAGGGCCGTGCTGGCACCCAACTCGGGGATGCCCTTGACCAGGCTGGTCAGGGCCAGCATCTCGCGCATGCCCGGGCCGCCGCGGGGGCCCTCTTGCCGGACGACGATGACGTCGCCGGGCTGGACCCACCCCTCAAGCACGGCGGCGATCGCCGCTTCCTCGCCGTCGAAGACTCGCGCCGGGCCCGTAAAGCGCAGTTGGTGCTGGTCGACGGCGCCGACTTTGACGATCGCGCCCTCGGGCGCCAGGTTGCCGAAGAGCACGCTCAGCGCGCCGCGGGCCGAATGCGGGTCGGCGATCGGGCGGATGCAGGCGGGGTTGCGGTTCTCCACATGCCGTAGATTCGCGCCCAGGGTGGCGCCGGTCACCGTCAGCGCGTCGAGCTGGAGCACGCCCGGCTTCTGCGCGAGCTCGGCCAGGATAGCCGGCACGCCGCCGGCGGCGTCGACATCTTGCATATGCCACTGGCGCGGCCCGTCCCAGGCCGGGGAGATCTTGGCCAGGTGCGGGGCGCGGTCCGAGACGGCATTAAAGCGGGCCACCGGGTAGTCGAGCCCGGCCTCGCGGGCCAGGGCCAGCACATGGAGCACCGTATTCGTCGAGCCGCCCATGGCCACGTCGAGGGCCATGGCGTTATCGATCGCCGCCGCGGTCACGATGTCCCCGAAGCGGATACCGCCGCGCACCAGGGCGAGGAGCGCCGTGGCGGCCTGGCGGGCCAGCGCGTGGCGGGCGGGAGACACGGCCGGGATGGTGCCGTTCCCGGGCAGGGCAATGCCGAGGGCTTCGCAGAGGCAGTTCATCGAGTTCGCGGTGAACATGCCGCTACAGCTGCCGCAAGTGGGACAGCTGATCTGCTCCAGCTGCTGCAGCCGCGCGTCGTCGATCTGGCCGGCGGCGTGTTGGCCGACCGCTTCAAAGACGGTGATCAGGTCGCTTTTCGTGCCCTGCGCGTCCACCCCGGCCAGCATCGGCCCGCCGGAGACAAAAATGGTCGGCAGGTTGACCCGGGCCGCGCCCATCAGCATGCCCGGCGTGATCTTGTCGCAGTTCGGGATGCAGATCATCGCGTCGAAGCAATGTGCGGCGGCCATGGTCTCGACGCAGTCGGCGATCAGCTCGCGCGAAGGGAGGGAATAGCGCATCCCGTCGTGGCCCATGACGATGCCATCGTCCACGCCGATCGTATTGAACTCGAACGGGATGCCTCCGGCGGCCCGCACCGCCTCTTTGACGACCCGGCCAAACTCCTGCAGGTGGACATGCCCGGGGATGATGTCGACATAGGAGTTGCAGACCGCGACGAACGGCTTCTCGAAATCCGCCTCCGCGCGGATCTGGCCGGTGGCCCGCAGCAGACTACGGTGGGGCGCCCGCGCAAAGCCTCGCTTGATCGTGTCGGAACGCATAAGCTCTCCTCTCGACGCGCCCTGGGGGCGCCAAGCAGCGGCCGGCCGCACGGCCGGCGAGACTGCCGCCAGGCGGCAGCCCAATTTCCTGGGCGATCAGGTCAGGTGAGCGACGGGGCTCACGGCCCCCCGGGCCGTGGGGCTGCCGGCACTGGCAGCGAACGGGTGCGCGCCACGGGGCATTGTGGCGACGCGAGATACACTTACCGGCTAACGAAAAAGCCCCTTCCCGTTTATGGGGAGGGGCTGCACTGTTGAACCTGTCTGACGCTTACGCTGCCTGCCTCCCACCCGCCTGCCCGCCCGTGACAATAATCAGGGCGACAAGGAGAAGGCTAAGAATGAAGTTGACGGCGATGTGCAGCATAGCGTGAATCCTGTTCTTTAGCCCAATAGGGCCAACCGGTAATTGACACAGAGTATATGCGATCTCAGCAACCTTGTCAATAGGTTGGGTAGGGCAATTAGAGCAATTGCGGGGTTATTGCCCACTATGGGCTGGAAGGCGATGCGGCCCGCCCAGGTGCGCAACTCGGCGAGGTCGTCACCAAGGGTCACGGTACCCTCCACCAGCACAAAGCTAAAGGGGGGCTGATCGTCGTCGACACACAAAGCGATTCGCGGATCGCGCCGCATGTTGGCCGCTTTGATCGCGGCATTTAGGCCCCTTGCCCGGCCCAGGGCCAGCGTTGCGCCAGGGCGCACCAGTCGGTCTCCGGGCCGTAGTGCTCCGGGTGCTGTGTGAGATCGGCGATCAGGTCGGGGCGGAAGACGATATCGGCGACGATCCGCGCGGCCTCCCGCGGGGCCATCTCGCCCTGCAGGTGGGTATAGATGCGGGTATAGAGCTCATGCACCGTGATCGCCTCCAGGCGGAGCGTCGTGCCCGCGCTCGTCGTCCCCGCCCAGCGCTCCGTGTGGCTGTCCCAGACCAGCGCCTTGATCGGGAGGGGGTCTACGCTCTCTGTCGCCGGGGGCTGGCTCATCGGACTCACCCATCCTTTCGTCCATCCTTACGGGCCGTCTTGCGGCGTTCAGGCGCCAGGCAGCCGGCCGTAATAAACTTCAGTGTCATACTCGAAAGTCACCTGGCCGTCGACCTCATGCGCAGCGAAGAGATCGGCTAGCGCCGCGAGCATGGGCGCGTGGTTGGGGTGGCCCGGCTCGGGAACATACGACGACGAGAGGACCCGGCCCTGGAGCCCATCCCGGTCCAGGTGCTGCGCGTTCGGAAAATGGGCGACCTGCCAGCCCCCCGCGCCAAACAGGGCACGCATCCCCGCCGCCCCCGCGCCCGGCTCATGCACCGGGTATTCGGGAGCATAGGTCTGCAGCAGGGCTTCATAGCCGGCCAGGAACGCGCTGGACTCGGTGCGCCGCTGGTTCCAGATCAGCGCCACCCAGCCGCCGGGGCGCAGGATGCGCTGGAACTCGGCCCGCGCCGCGGCCGGGTCGAACCAGTGGAACGCCTGGCCGGCGGTGACGAAGTCGACGCTGCGGGCGGGCAGCGTGGTCGCCTCGGCGCGGCCGTCCACCGCCGTGTAGCCGGGGTGCGGCGCCAGCAGCCGGGCGCCGGCCTCGCGCATCGCGCGATTGGGCTCCACGCCGAGCACCCGGCTGCCGTAGGCCAGGAACAGCGCGGCCAGCAGCCCCGTCCCGGCCCCGATATCGGCGATCACGGCCAGCGGCGTCAGGCCGCACTCCCGTTCCAGCAGGGCCAGCAGCGCCGGCGGGTATCCCGGCCGGTATTTCACATAGTTGTCGACCCGCGTCGAAAAGCGTTGGGTGGGATCACGATCCATAACCCGATTATATGGTGCTGGCGGTGGCGTGTCAATTATGCTTGTTGGAAGGGGAGTGGTGTAGGGCGGCGGGCAGCAGCCGAGGCGGCGCGCGGGCCGATCTTGGGCCCGCGCGCCGCCGGCAGCTTAGCCGGCGTGATGCTCGGCGTGCTGCGGATGATCCGCATGCAGGGTATGATCGGTGCCGTGGGCATGGGGCTGCTCGCCGCCGGCATGGTGGTGCCGGTGGTGATGATGGCCGTGCTGGCCGTGCTCATGCTTATGGCTATGGTGCCCTTCGCCATGATGCACATAGGCGGGGGCCGCGGCGTCGGCGGGGGTCGGCGGGGTGGGCGCGGCGCCCGCGGGCGGGGTCGTGGTCATGAAGGTTCCTCCAGGGTAGTAGAGGCCGGCAGTGGCCGCTGCCCGGCCGAACGATCATCGGCCGCCCAGTGGCGGCAAACTCAACTATAGCACAGGACATGCCGCCAGGCGGCGTTCCGGGGGCCAGCCGGCGCAATATCTCCGCCGGATCTTCATCATCTCTTCATTATCCGCCCCTATACTAGAGCTATCGAGAACAGGATCACCAACAGACGGGCCGCCTTGCGCGGCCCCGCACCAGGAGGAACCGATCATGACGCAGCGACATCTTCAGCAGATCGCCGGAACGTGGAGCGCGGCCGGCGCCGTGCGGCCCGTTGCCGCGCAACGCGGGCAGCTGGCCCGCCAGCGCCCGGCAGTAGGCCGTGGCCCGCACACCGTAGCCTAAACGAACAAGGGCACCGAGCCGAGCTGGGCGAGACGCGGATCCAGCTCGGCCTGCCCCAGGCGCTCGTCAAATCGACTGGCTGCGTCGAGCACCCGCGGCAGCAGAGCGATATCGCCCACAGTGTTGAGGTATGGTGGTGTAGTTATAAGGCAGCAGCGCTTTCCCCAAAAACCGGCCGAAAGAAAGAAGGAAAGAAAATGAATCAATCATCCAAACACGCACCATTGTCCGGACTTGAGAAGCTGATTCTCGTCGGC
>DATGEF010000401.1:0-3966 GCA_035310405.1 Chloroflexia bacterium
GCGCTCGATCAGGAACTCCAAGTCCGTCTGGTTGGCTTGCATGACATAGGGATAGACGACCGAGGTGCTGGTCACCTGGGGCGAGAGGCCGGCGCCCGCGGCGATCTGGCTGGCCAGGTCCGAATCGGTGACCTGGGTGAAGGTCTGGGTCTTGCGGATACGGGTCAGGCGGTGCGACTTGTCGTACCCGCGCACGACCAGCGTGGCGCGATCGATATCGTTGAGGTCGGGCTCAATCGAGGTAATCTCCCCGGTCATCAAGACGGTCTTCGCGGGCGTGGTGTCGTCGGGACCTTCAGGCGCCTCGGGCTCGACGGAGATCTGCACCTTCTTGCCCGGCTTGAACACATCGTCATGCAAGGCCTTCATGCCCCGGTCGCGCAGGGTGATGACGAACATATCGGGCAGACTCAGGGAGTCGTCGACCTCGACGCTGATCAGTTGGTCATAATATTCCGCGGCCAGCTGTTGGCCATCCAGTTTAATGAAAAACTGGGCAATGTGTTTGGTCGGCTTTGGCATGGCAGGCCCTTAGCTTTCTAACGGCACGAGCAAGAGCCGCTGCCCGGGCACGAGCCGGCTGGGATCATCCAGGTCGTTACTGGCCGCCAGGTGCCGCCAGGCGTTGCTGCTCCCATATTCTTCAAAGGCGATCTGGTCGATGGTCTCCCCTTCTTTCACCATATGCACGGCATAGCCGTCGTGGCCACCCGAGGTAGGATTCTGGCCCGGATACTTCCCGGTCTGCTCGGCTTGCATGAACTGGAGCGAGACCGTCGCGCGCACCGGGGTGCCGTCGGGATCGAAGAGCGTAAACTGCTGCGTAATCGAGGTAATCACCGCCTGAAAGGTCCAGGTGGTACCCCACCGGAACTCGACATGCGGCGGCTCGCTCTTCTTGGTGTTGGGCTCCTTCTTCTGCGGCGCGACGTTCATCATCTTCCAGAGCCCATCGGTGCGCGTGCGCACATCCCGGCTACCGGCCGGCTCTTCATAGGTATCGAACACCAGGTCCATCTTCAAGGTCATCGGCTCGCCGCTCTTATATTGCGGCGGCTGCATGGTCTGGCCGATCGCCGTGCTGCGAGTCCAGCTGTTTTGCTTGCTGAAGGTATACTCCTTCGGGCGGAAAAGACAATTGACGATATCCCCGGTCAAGAGATTCTTGATCGTCGCGGGCTCGAGTCCACCAGTGGCCATCAGGCATACCTCCTTTACGCCGGGCTAGGCCCGGTTCCGTTCATGCTCAATTTCTAAGCGACGCCGGATCAGATCATAGACGGAATCGGCCAGGCTGTCCAGGTCTGCGCCGCCCGCCGGGGGGTCTTCGTGCAGGGTCGGCGCTTCCACCGGCGCGACTTCCGTTCCCGCGAGAGCCAGTGCCGGCGTCAGGGCGGAGCTGTGCACCGCCGCCGCGACGACATCCGCCCAGGCGGTGGTCTCGGCATCCGGCGCGCCCTCGTCCCCCTCCGCCGACCAGGAATAGGTAAGATCTGGGCCGCCAGGGCCCCCCGGCCAGGGGGCGGCAGCGGCCGGACTGGGGGCCAGCGCCCAGGGGGAGCGGGGGCCGGCCGGCCGAGAGGGGCCCGCCGGGGGGCCGGCCGAGTCGATCGGGGCACTCCAGGCGTAGGTCCAGGCCGCCGGGAAAGCCAGGCCGGCCGGCGAAGGCCCGGCGCCCAGGGAACGCTCGCCGGCCGGCTCGGACTCCGGCGCCAGGCCCAACGCCGCCAGATCCGGGCCCGCATCGGCGTCGGACGGCACGACAAAGTGCGCGTAGGGCGCCGCCAGGGGCATCGGGGCGGCGGGCGTATCAAGATCGGGGCCGATCACCTGGGTCAGGTCGCCGAGGGCCATCGCCTCCTCCCCCAAATCGGGAGTCAGTGCGGCAAAGGCGCGCATAGAGGCGGCGAGGCTGGGCGTCATCTGGGCAAAGGTGCGCATAATCAGGGCCGGGCGCAGGCCGGCCAGGCGCAGGAGGCTCCCCGCCAGGCTCTCCACCCGCCCGCCCGCCGGGAATGCTGGGCCCGGCGTATAACCCAGCGCCGGGGGGGCCGCAGTATAGTCTGGCGGGCTGGCGGCGGCTGGGGACGCCGGCGCCGGGCCGGGGCCATAGAACGCGCCCGGGCGGGCGGGGGCGTCCACGCTCGCGCGCGGCCCATACGCTGCCGGACCTGGCGCGGCGCCCCCACTGTAGCCGGCCGCCCCAACCGGCCCGGGCGCCCAGGCAGGTCCGGCGTCTACAACCGCATCCACGGCGGCCGGCGGGGCCGGGCGGGCCACAAAGTAGGGCGCGGCCCCGGCGCCGCTCCAGCCGCCGGCCGCCGGCGCCGCGGGGGTCGCGCCCACGTCCTCGTAAAAGCTCTGATCTAGCGGCCGGGCCGGGGCGAGGGATCCCCAGATCTGGCTCCAGAGCCCGGCCTGGGCCGCCGCCCCCAGTGGCGCCCGGGGGACGAGCGGGCTATGGGATCGGACGACGTAATCGGCCACCCCAGCCACATCGGCCAGGTCGATCCAGGACTCGGCGCCGGCGGTTTCCTCTGGACCAGCGTCGGGCAGCGCCGGCGCCGCGCCACTCTCGGCCCATGGCAAGACGACGCCTGGCGGTACAGGGGGTCGCTCAGCCAGGGCGGGCAACTCGGCGCCCATAAGCGGATCGGCGACAGCCGGCGCGGCGGGGACCGGCACGGGGAGGCTGTCCAGGCGCGCGGCGGCCTCGGCGTAAGACGCACCGGGCGCCGGCGCAAGCGGAGCGGGCGGCGCGAAAGCAGGGCCCGCGGCGGGGGCGGGGGCCGCTGGGGCGGCGGCGGCGCTGGGGGCCGGCGGAGCGGCCACGGTCCGTTGGATCGGCAGGGCGGGGGTCAGCCACTCCGGCCCCGCCAGGCGCTCAGCGCCGCCGACACTTTCGTCGCCAGCGCGCGGCGGCCCGCCCGGGCGCGCGAGCGGCATCGAGAGCGGGGCCGGGCCCTCCCCGGCGGCGGGAGCCGGCGGCTCGCGGGTGCCCAGCAGGCGGCTGACGAGTGCACCGAGCACCTCGGCCGGCCCACGCGCGCCGCGCACGGGCACCGGCGGCGGGGCGGGCAGCGGCGGAGCGTCGGGGCCGGTCGCGGCAGGGGAGCTTGACGCCGCGACCGGGGCGTCCGTGGCCGGCCCAGCCGGCAGGATGAGCTCCGGCGCCACCAATGGCAGGCCGGCGGGTGCGGATTCGGCCAGGGGCCCGGTGGGCTCCGCAGCAACGGGCGTCGGCCGGGCGGCCCCGGGCGTGGGCCCGTCAGCCGCAGCCGGGGCCAATTCGGCCGGAACAACCAGCGGTGCGTCCGCCGTAAAGACAGTGCTGGCGGCAAGCGGGGGTGCCGCCGGGGCGTCGCTGGGCGCCCCGGCGGCCGGGCCGATCGCCAGCGCCTCGATCGCGCGCCGCAGAGGCTCGGGCAGGGGCAGCGTGGCCGCCACGCGATCCAGCAGGCGGCCCACGAGGCCGCGGCGCGGGGCACTGGCGGCCGGCGCGGGGAGATCGTCCTCGCCCCACGATTCGGCGGGGGCCGGCGGCGGGCGGATGGCCGCCGCCAGGGGCATCTCCAGGGGCGCGACCTCGGCCACTGCCGGGGCCGCCGGCGCCACAGTAGGCAGCGGCCGATCTTCCGCCGGCCGGAGCTCGCCGGTCCAGTCATGGGCCGGCCGGGCGAGCAGGGCGGGGGGGCCCACCAGGTCGCGGTTCAACTCCGCCGCCAGGTAGGTCAAGGGCAGTGCCCAGAGCGGGCCCGCCCCGGGGGCCGCCCCGGCGCCCAGGGTCCCGCTCGACCCGATCAGGGGCTGGGCGGGGACGATACCAGGCGTGGGCAGGTAAGCAACCTGCACAACAGAAGGCCCACCTTCGGCGGAGGCCGAGGACCCGGCCAGCGCCGGCGGAGCGGGAGCAAGGCTGCCGGTGTCGCCGCTGGGGGCGCTATCCGCCACCGCGGGGGGGCTGGC
>DATGEF010000402.1:0-2941 GCA_035310405.1 Chloroflexia bacterium
TCGTATTACGCACCAGCATCAGGGTTGTGACCGGCCCGATGCCGCCGGGCACCGGGGTAATCGCGGCCGCGACCGCGCGGGCCGCGGCAAAGTCGACATCGCCGCGCATCACCCCGTCGACCACACTGACGCCAAAATCGAGCACGACGGCGCCCGGCTTCAGCATCTCACCCCGCACCAGGCCGGGCTTCCCCACCGCGCTGGCGACGACGTCGGCCGCGGCGATCTGCTGGCGCAGCACGGCGGGCGGGGTGTACGAATGGGCCGCCGTGACGGTGGCATTGGCGGCCAGCAGCAGCAAGGTCAGCGGCCGGCCGACGACGGGCGAGCGCCCGAGGACCACCGCCGATTTGCCGGCCAGGCTGATGTTGTGCTGGCGCAGCAGGGCCAGCCCGGCCTGGGGCGTGGGCGGCACAAAGTAGTCCAGGCCCGCGTAGCCCAGCGCCAGGCGGCCGGCGTTCTCCGGGTGGATGCCGTCGATATCTTTGGCCGGGTCAAGCACCTCGCTCACCGTCTCGGGCCCCAGGGGCGGCGGCAGGGGCATCTGCACGATGACCCCGGCGATCTCCGGCAGGACGTTGAGCCGGGCGATCTCGGCCTGGATCAGGCCCCGGCTGGCCGTGGCCGGGAGCTCAATCAGCTGCACCGGCAGATCGACCGCGGCGCAGGTTTTGAGGATCATCGTCAGGTAGCCCCGCGACGCCGGGTCGGCGCCGACGATGACCACGGCCAGGCCGGGCAAGACCGGGTGGCGAGTCCGCAGCGCCGCGATGACCGTGGCCGCTTCGGCCCGCAAGGTCATGGCCAGGGCGCGGCCGTCGAGGATCACGGCCCCGGCCGCCGGGGTGCTATCCGCCATACGCGCGATCAATGCAGATTGAATCCCTTCCGGACCAGGTCGCCCAGGATGCGGCCGATGAAGATGAGAATATTATCCAGATAGGGCGGGTGCAGCAGCGCCCAGAGCGGTGTCGTACCGGTGTGCAACAACAGGGAGGCCATCGCCACCAGACAGAGGCCCGGCGCGAACGGAAAGTAGGTGCCGAGGCCACGCCGCAAAAACAGCAAAATGCCGACGACCGGCCCCCAGAAGAGCGTCGTCACGATGCCGGGGAAGCCGGTGATCAGCCCGAGCATGACGGCCAACTCGACGTCGCCCCAGGCCAGGCCTTCGCGCCCGTACAGCATCCGCCCGAGCAGCCGGCCAAACCCGTACAGCACCAGCATCACGCCGCCGCCGACAGCGGCCCCCAGGATCGCGCCGGTCAGCGTGATTTCGTCGAACAGCGCCCCGCCCAGCAGCCCGGTCCCCGCGCCGGCCAGCAGGACGATCGTGTAGATCTCATGCCGCCGCCAGTCCATCAGCAGCACCATCAGCAACACGGCCAGATCGAGCAGATAGAGCACGAAGCGGACGTTCCAGCCGCCGGCGCTAAGGTAGGCCAGCAGGGCGAGCAGGGCCATGCCCCCCTCGGCCAGCGGCCACCAGCGGGCCAGGCGCAGGCCACACGCCCGGCAGCGCCCCCGCCGCCGCAGGTAGCCGGCAATGGGCAGCGCGTCCGCCCAGGGCAGGGGCTGCCGGGTCCGCAGACAGACCGGCGCGGCCAGCAGCGGCAGCCCCAGCGGCAAGCGCACGGCCACGGTGGCGACCAGGCTCCCCAGGCCGAGTCCGGCGCCGGCCGCCAACAGGGCACCCAGGAGATCCCACACTGGGCTACTCAGCACGGGCTAGCGGTTACCACAGCGCACCCGGTTCCGCTCATGTTCTTCGAGCGTGGTCGCAAACGCATGCTTCCCGTTCCCACAGGCCACAAAATAGAGATAGTCGTGATGCGCCGGGTGGATAGCGGCGTCGATCGAGGCGAGACCCGGGTTGCTGATCGGCCCTGGCGGCAGGCCGGGATGGACATAGGTGTTGTAGGGATCGTCGACCGTGTTGGGGTCCAGGCGCAGGAGGGGCCACCAATCGCCCGCGTGGCCCAGGGCATACTGGGTCGTCGGGTCGGCGTCGAGCTTCATCCCCTGGTCGAGGCGGTTATAGAAGACGCCGGCGATGATCGGCCGTTCGGCGTCGACCTGGGCTTCGCGCTCGACGATGGAGGCCAGGGTGACGATCTGGTGCAGGGTATAGCCGCGCTCGGTGGCCTGGCCGCGCAGGTCGGGGGTGATGCGCCGGCCGAAGTTGGCGAGCATCATGTCGAGCACGCGCTGCTCCCGGCCGGTCCCCTGGCGCGCAAAGCTGTAGGTATCCGGGAAGAGATAACCTTCAATATCGCCCCCGCGCGGCCGGTCGGGCAGAAAGTCATAATGGAACGTGCCGGTCATGGTCAGCGACAGGAAACGGGTCTTGTCGACGATGTCCAGCGCCGCGAGCCGGTCCGCGATCTGGCCGATGCGCCAGCCCTCGGGGATCAAGACCTGGCTGAGGCTGGCGCTCGGCGGCTGCGTGATCGTGTCGATGATCTGCTGGGGAGTCTGACTGGGCGCCAGCTGAAAATCGCCCGCCTTGATCGCCGACTCGACGTTGCGCAGCTTGAGATCGAGCCGGAACAGGGTGGCGGAGGTAATCAGGTGTTGCTGCTCCAGGCGCGTCGCGATCGTGGCCACGCTCTCCCCGGGCGCAATGGTAAACAGCAGCTGCTGGCCATTGGCCGCGTTGGCGGGCCGGTTCAGGTCGGTGAGCGCGTAGAACGTGACGCCGCTGGCCAGCACCAGGAGGATGACGCCGATCCCCAGCAGGTACCGGAACAGGCGGAAAACCGTGGACATAGGGGCATTGTACCAGAATTACGCCGAGTCGACCAACGCCGCGCCGGGCGTCGATCCGCCGATCAAGGCCGCGTAGAGCGCGCCCAGCGCCTGGCAGAGCCGCTGGGCGCCCCGGTAATCGTCGTGGAGATGGCTCCCCAGCAGGCTATAGACGAGGACGCGGCCGTCCGGC
>DATGEF010000403.1:0-2454 GCA_035310405.1 Chloroflexia bacterium
ATGGACGAAGAGTTGGGCGACGGTGCCGGCGGCGCTAAAGGTGAGGTTGAGGTCGGCGGCGGGCTGGAGGGCGCCGCTGGAGAGGACGGTGGCGCTGAGGTCGCCGCGTTGGACGGCCAGCGTCTGGACACTGGCCGCGGCGCCCCGAGGCGCGCTGAGCGTGGCCGCGAGGATGGCACCCACTCCCCCGAGCACGATAATCACGGCGATCGCGAGCACGGCTTTATTGCGGAAAATTTTCATGCTATGACTCCTGCTATCATTGCTAGGTTGATCAGTTGGTAAGGCGGCGAGCACCCGCTGCGTAAAGGCCTGGTTGGGCGGACGTGTGACCAGGGACAGCGACTGTAGTGCGGCCTCCAGGGCCGGGTCGTCGCCGGGATCGATCATCACTCGCGCCTTTCCCTACCCGGGCTCGGTTTTTATCGGGCATGAGATTAGTGTAGCGCAGATTTCTTAAGGGACGGCCAGAGAAAAGTTAAGTTTCGGTTAAGCAGGCCCCGACTCACGCGGCGCCCCGGGCGCGGGGCGCCGGGGCCACCGGGAACGTCAACGTGAAGCAGGCGCCCTGCCCGGGCGAGGAGCCCGCGTCGATGGTGCCGCTATGGGCTTCGACGAGCGCACGGGCGATCGCCAGTCCCAGGCCGCTGTTACCGGTGATCCGGGCTCGGGACGCGTCGCCCCGGTAGAAGCGATCGAAAATATACGGGAGATCGGCCGGCGGAATGCCCGGCCCGCTATCCTGAACCTGGATGTGTACCTGCCCGGCGGCGCGGTCCATTGTCGCGCGGAGGCAGACCACGCCGCCGGCCGGGGTGAAGCGCAAGGCGTTGTCCACCAGATTCAGCACGACCTGCTTGAGTTGGTCGGCGTCGACGAGCAGGGGCGCCGGCGGGGTGCTCTCCAGCTGGAGCTCGACTTGCCGGGCGGTGGCGAGGGGCGCCATCTGCTCGGCGACCGCGGCCAGCACCATCCCCGCGTCCACGCGCGCGCGCACGGCCGGCACCGCGCTGTCCAGGCGTGAGAGGGTCAGGAGATCGGCAACCAGCCGGCTCAGACGGCTCAGCTCGCTATGGATGGACCGCACCGTGCGCTGTAAGACCCCGGGGTCGCCCCGATCCGCCCCCATCAGCAGGAGCTCGCTCAGCCCTTCGAGTGACGTCAGCGGCGTCCGTAGCTCATGCGACGCATCGGCGACAAAGCGGCGTTGGCTTTCCAGGATGGCCGCCAGGCGCCCAACCATGTCGTCAAAGGCGTGGCCCAGGCGGGCCACCTCGTTGCGGCCCCGGGGCAGACGGACGCGGCGGCTGAGATCCCCGGTGGCGATCGCTTCGGCGGTGGCCACCATGTGCTCCAACGGCCGGAGGACGAGCCGGGTGAGGGCCAGGCCGCCGAGGATGCCGGCCAGGGTGCCAGCGAGCACGCCCAGGGCGATATAGAGCCGGAGCTGGCCGAGTACCGAGTCCGCCGCCGCCAGCGAGGCCGATTGCACCAGGTAAAAGCGGTACGGCGCCGCGCCTTCCCCGGCCGGGGCGGTAAACGGGTGGACCAGGAGGAGCTGGCGGCTAGTCCCCGGCACCCGCACGACCCACTGGACCGGCCCGGGGCCGGCGGCGGCGATCGTCGTCCGCCAGTCCGCCGGCAACTCCGGCAGCGGCGGGGCCGGATCGCCGGTAAGCGTCTGCGTGGCCGTGACGACCGTGCCGCCGCTGTCCAGGACCGTGATCGTCACGTCCGGGCCGCTGAGCGCCCGAACCAGGAAGGCGGCCACCCGGCGCGGGTCGGGCTGCCCAAAGGACCGGGGGAACCGGGTATCCTCCGGGAGCCGATTGGGGTCGCTGAGTTCCAGCAGGGGGCGGCGGCCCAGCAACGCGCCCGCTTCCTGCTGCAGGCGGGCCGCCGTATCGTCGACCAGGAAGCTGTCCAGTTGGGTATAGAGGGCGGTGCCGAGGGCCAGCAGAGTGGCGGCCAGCAGCAGGGTATAGAGGCCGCCGAGCTGCAAGCCGAGCGGCACCCGCCACCAGGCATGCCGCAGCCGCTCAGTTCCCGCCATCGGGCGGCTCCAGGGCGTAGCCGACGCCGCGCACACTCCGGATCAGGCTGCGATCGTCGTCGGCCAGCTTTTCCCGCAGGTAGCGGATATGGACGTCGATCACGTTGCTGTCGCCCAGGTAATCATAGCCCCATAGGCGGTTGAGGATCACCTCCCGCGAAAAGACCTGGCGCGGGTGGGTGAGGAAGAGCTCCAACAAATCGAACTCCCGCGGGGTCAGTTCCACCTCCCGCCCGCCCCGGGCCACATGGCGCGTCTGCCGATCCAGCACCACGTCGCCGGCCCGGACCACCTGTTGCAGATCGAGACCGCGCCGGCGCAAGTTGGCGCGGATGCGGGCCAGCAGCTCCCGGAAAGTAAACGGCTTGGCGAGATAGTCGTCCGCCCCCCGCTCCAGCCCG
>DATGEF010000404.1:0-3327 GCA_035310405.1 Chloroflexia bacterium
GATGCTCTGGATACCGTACTGGGTCGCCGCATCGTAGTTTTCGTCCGTATTGAGCTTGGCAAACTGCACCGAGCCGCCATACTCATGGCTCAGCTCTTCGAGCACCGGGGCCATCATTTTGCAGGGACCACACCAGGGCGCCCAGAAATCCACCACCACGGGTAATTTGCTTTCCAAAACCGACGTCCGGAAAGTGGCGTCGTCGATTACTAAAGGTTCTACCACTGTTCTTGCTCCTTTCACACCTGACACCAGCCCCATACCGGCCGGCGCATCTAATGTCAATTATACTGCATTGGCCGTCGCCCCGGCGGTGATCGCTCTTACACTTTTAGCGGGCGCCAACGCCACGGGCCGGTAGGCCCGGCGGGACGGTGAACATCGGGCATCCGCTTGCATAACCCGTGCCGCGCGGCGACCGGGCTAGCCCGCGGCTTCGGCTTCGAGCGCGGCTTTCGCTTTGCCCAGCATATCCTGGATATCGCGCTCGGTGCGCCGCTCCATGACCAGCCGGTCGGCCACCTGGCCAAAGATCCCGCCGGGCAGGGTGTAATCGATCTCGGTCGTCATTTGCGTGCCGCCGGGCACCTCTTGCAGCGTGTGGGTGCCCCGGGCTTTGCCGCCGCCCGGCGTCGCCCCGGCGTACGCCAGCTTGTGCGGCGGCTGGATCTCGTGAATGCGCCAGGTCACGTCGAGCGAGCGCCCCGCGACGGCCAGCTTCTCGGTCCATTCCGTGCCCAGCTCCATGGCATCGGCGGTGGCCTCTTCGATCTCGTCGGCCGCCCAGCGCGTCAGCTTCGAGGTGTGTGTGATAAAGTCCCAAACGGCGGCGATCGGCGCCGCGATGGTAATCGTTTCCTGGACGTGAGCCATCGTTCACCCTCCTGTTTCACTACTACAGACTCGCGATAGTGGCCTTATTCCTGAATCTGATTTCACTACTACAGACTCGCGATAGTGGCCTTATTCCTGAATCTGAGCGACCGTGTGGGCGACAATCTCGCGCACAATCCGGTCGTCCATGCCGAACTCGGCGCCCGCCGCGGCAAAGAGCGCCGGCAGTGGCCGCGACGCCCCCAGCGCCAGCGCCTGCTTGTAGGCGGCCACCGCCCCCGGCGCATCGGCCAGGGAGTTCAGCCAGACCCGCAACGCGGCGAGCAGGGCGATGCCATATTCGACGTAATAAAAGGGGGCATCGAAGATGTGCGGATACTGCCAGCCGCTGTCCCGGGTCGCTTCGAGCCCCTGCCAATCGAGATCCGGCCGGAAGCGGGCTTCCAGCTCGGCCCATTTGGCGCGGCGGGACGCGGCGCCGGGATTATCCGTGGTGTAGACCCAGTGCTGGAAGGCGTCGATCATGGCCATGAACGGCAGGAAGCTCAGGGCGGCACGCAGTTGCTCGTCCCGCAGCCGGGCGAGATCCTCCGGCGCATAGAACGCGCCGAGATACGGGCGCGCCAGGTACTCCATAGCCTGCGAGGCTACCTCGGCAAACTCCGACCCGGGGACATGGTAGGCCAGCAGGGGCAGGTCGCGCGCCAGGAAGTAGTTAAAGGCGTGCCCGGCCTCGTGGAGCAGGGTATCCACATCGCGCTTGAGGCCCACGGCATTCATGAAAATCACCGGCACCCGCCGGGCCGGCAGCGATTCACAATAGGCCCCTGGGGCTTTGCCCGGCCGACTGGCGAGATCGAGTAACCCCTGGGCGACCATCGTCGCATAGAAGTCGCCGAACTGCGGGTCGACCTGCGTGAAGATCTGCTGGCAGCCGGCGCTCAACGCGGGGATGTCGGCGAAAGGGCGTAAGGGCGGCCGGCCCTCGGGATCGACCTGCAGGTCCCACGGCCGCAGGCTCGGGACGCCGAGCCGCTGCCGGCGGCGGGTATTAAAGGTGCGCACCACGGGCACGACGTGCCGTTCGACGGCGTCGTGAAAGGCGCGACAGTCCGCCGGCGTGTAGTCGAAGCGCAGCAACGCGGCGAAGCTATAGGCGCGATAGTCGGACAGGCCGGCCTGCGTGGCGATCCGCCGCCGGACGACCAGCATGCGGTCGTAAAGCGTGTCCAGCGCCGCTTCATCTGCGGCGCGCACGGCCTCGCGGGCGCGCCAGGCCGCTTCCCGCCCCGCGCGATCCGGCTCTTCGAGGAAGACCCCCATCTCCTGCATCGTCCGCGCCTGGCCACGGAACTCCACCAGCTCCTGGCCGACAATCTTATCATATTCCTGGGCCAGCCGCTGGGCTTCGGTCTGGAGCGGGACGTTCTCTTCCCGAAAGAGCGCCACCTGGCTGCGCACATCCCGCAGGTAGACGTCATAGGTCGCCGGGTCGAGCTGCGCGACGGCCGGGGCGGCGAGCAGCCGCCGCTGCAAGGTGAACTGGCTGCGCTCCAGCAGCGGCAGCAACTCATCCACCAGCCGCAAGTAGTGGGCCTCGGCGGCGGTATCCCGCGTGTCGAGGGTCATTTGGAAATAGGCCTGGTTGTAGCTTTCCCGCGCCACGGCGGTCCACTCATCCCAGTCCGCGATCCAGGCGATCAGTGCGGGGAGATCGGGCAGGGGGCGGGCGGCCAGGCCGGCGCTCAGGGCGGCGAGGGCCGCCAGGTCGCCCGGGTCGAGATCGCCCGGGACAAAACGGCGGGCGACCGTGGCAGCGGAGGTTGCACCAGACACGGGGGGTTCTCCTTCGATCCCCCATCCGGCCCAGCGCTGCGCCGGATGGCGATTACGGGTGGCCTACAAGTAATCGTGCATTGTCGGTAGTCGCGATATTGTACCAGAAAGCCGGGCGCCCTGCAAACCGGCGCGATTTCCGGGTGCGGCCGCTTCAGCTACTGGCCTGCACGAGGCGCGCGATCCAAAAAACCAGCGCCGTCGTGGCCAGCGTGCCGGCCAGGAGCCAGGCCCAGACCTGGCCCCACCCACCGCGCCGGGTCAGCCGCCAGAGGAAGAGGCCACTGCCCAGCGCCAGGGGCACCATGGTATAGAACAGGTGCTTGCCGATCATGTCGACCCGGTAGTTGACCAGTAGGAAGATCGGCAGGATCAGCAACCAGGCCGCCATGAGCGTCGCCAGCAGCCGTTCGCGCCGCGCCGCGGCCGGGGGCCCTGGCGGCCGCCCGCGCAGCCAGAAGGCGGCCAGCCCCGCCAGCCCCAGCAGTAACGGCAGCGGGCTGACCAGGTAGTCGAAGGTCCACCCCAGCAGATCCAGGGGCCCCCGCCAATGCACTGTGCTGGGGGCCGGGGCGGCGGTCCCGGGGCCGGCCGGCCCGGCGGCGAGTATTTGCGGCAGGGTCCGAGTCAGCAGCTCCGCGAGATACACCCCATAAT
>DATGEF010000405.1:0-7448 GCA_035310405.1 Chloroflexia bacterium
TTGGTTCAGCGCGCTCTGGAGCAGCGCGGATGGTGGGCTGCACTGGCAGCATAGCGAGCCAGGTGGATCGGAGCACAAGGCCAGCCTGCTCATCTACCCCGC
The DNA here is from genome assembly GCA_035310405.1 of Chloroflexia bacterium. GTDB lineage: Bacteria > Chloroflexota > Chloroflexia > QHBQ01 > JAICKM01 > JAICKM01. The sequence goes on from DATGEF010000405.1 coordinate 103, forward strand.
CGATGCCCGCCTGGCCTATCTCTACAGCTACACGCCTCCACCGGATTTCACCATGCCGCGGATTTACGCCTATCACCTGACGACCGATGCCGGCCGCACCTGGGGGCTCTCGGGCCCGCCTTGGCCGTTAACAGAGGACTTTATCGGTCCGTTTGTAAATTCATTCTTTCTTCCCAGCCATAACACGCCGTTCAATCTGCTGGAGCGAGAGATTCTCGAATTCGACCAGAGTAGCAAGAAGGGTCCAGGCGGTAATGGCCAGACGATCGACCTGTCGGACGACGGGGGGCGCACTTTCCATGAACTATCGACATTGGAATACGACCAGGGAATGGATTACCTGGTGCAGACGAGCACGAGCCTGCTGCGCTACAGCGATCGGGCGTATGCCGGCGATCCACTCGCCCAGCAGCTGACGCGTTCGACCGACGGGGGGCGCACCTGGCAGGTTATGCCCCGCCCTCCTCTATCCGGCGGCCGATTCGATTACTTGGGAAGCAACACCTTCTTGCAAGTCGCCCCGACAGCTCCAGCGAACGTCTTCCTTTGCGATCGGGGCGCCCTCTGGTATTCCCCGGACGCCGGCACCACCTGGCAGCCCCTACCCGCGTCGAGTGTCGTCGATGTGCATCTCAGCCCCTACCTGCCGCTGACCGTGCTGGACGTGCGCGGCACCCGGCTCTACGCCCTGGACTTGCCCGCCGCCGCGCGGCAGTTGACCGCCCCCGTCCTGCCTGCGCAGGCCCCCGGCAGCCAATATTTTCCGCAAACCGGCCACAACCTGGGCAATACCTTCCTGCCCTACTGGCAAGCCCATGGCGGCCTCGCCCAACTCGGCTATCCGCTCACCGACGAGCTCGCCCAAGTCGCGGCGACCGACGGCCGGATCTATATGACGCAATACTTCGAGCGCGCCGTCTTCGAGCGGCACCCGGAGAATGCCTCCCCCTACGATGTGCTGCTCAGCCTGCTCGGCGTGGACGCCTATCACCAACACTATGGTGCCGCGGGCGCGCCGCACCAGCATGTTAGCACCGCCAACCCCCGCACCTTCCCGCAAACGGGCCACACGCTCGGCGGGGTGTTCCGCGCCTACTGGGAGAGCCACGGTGGGCTGGCCCAGCAAGGCTACCCCATCTCCGACGAGTTCACCGAGGTGAGCGCGCTGAACGGCCAGCCCTACACCGTGCAGTATTTCCAGCGGGCGGTCTTCGAGTACCACCCGGAGAACGCCGGCACGCCGTATGCGGTGTTGCTCAGCCAGCTCGGCACCTTCCAGGCCCGGCAGCTGGGCCCGGCCCCGCCCACCCCGGGTCCGTAGTCCCGCCGGGCTGCCAATCTCCCCGCCGCCTGCCCCTCCCGCAACGGATTCTTCACGCAGGCTACCCGGCGCGGGCGAAGGGTTCCGCATGGCCATTGCCTCGCCAGCAGGCGGCGGCGCCGACTTTGCCACAGCCATGGCGACCGGTCAGGGCCGCTGCGTTCTCCGACGGGGCGGAACCTCTATTTTACGCAGACGTTCAATACATAGAGAACAACCAGGCCAACCAGCGCCACAACGCTGAGGCGATCTGTGTCTGGCTCATCCGGCGCAACGCTAGCGGGGAGCAAAATGCAAATGGGCTGCATCCAGACGGTACACTGACCAATTGGCTCCAGCAATATATGTGGACGCCGACGCCAACACCCTGACGACGCCCTGCGCCGCGAGACGGGATCGGCGCCCGGGAAAGAGGTTGAGTATGAAGAATAAGCAGCGCGGTAAGCCTGTGTGTTTGGTTATACTGGCAGTTGGCGTGCTGGCGGCTTGGGCCTGGCGGACCGGAGGCGGTGGGGTGGCTGGGGCAACGAATCTGCAAGCTCCCCAGTGCTGGAGAAACTGGACCAGCTTCCCTGTTCCAGAGGTCGCGGCCGTGACCAATGGGTTGAACGCTGTAGTGGCTGTCTCCCCCGACGACGTCTGGGCGGTCGGTTATTACGACACGGGTAGCATTGGACAAACGCTGACCGAACATTGGGATGGTTTCCGCTGGCAGGTCGTCCCTAGCCCTAATGTTGGAGTTGAGGATAGCAGACTGAGCGGGCTGGCAGTCCACTCCGCAAATGACGTCTGGGCAGTGGGGTTTAGTTTCAACGGTTCCAGGTCACAGACATTGATCCTACATTGGGATGGTAGCCGGTGGAAGATCATACCTAGCCCAAGCCCAGGAGGCGATGTCAACTTTTTACAAGCCGTCACGGCCGTGAGGCCGAACGACGTCTGGGCGGTAGGTGCCTACAGTAGTGGAGCACACTTTCACCAAACCCTCGTCTTACACTGGGATGGGGTTCAGTGGACCCTCAGCCCCAGTCCCAATCTCGCCAGTGACGATACCGACCTCAACGCGGTCGTCGCCCTGGCTAGAAACGACGTCTGGGCGGTGGGCAAGGGGGGACCAATGAGAACACTCAGCATGCACTGGGATGGCACGCAATGGAGCCTGGTGCCCGCGCCGGGCTATGCCGGGCTGAATGCGGTAGTCGCCCTTGGCCCCCAGGACCTCTGGGCGGTCGGCGGCGAGGAGGAAGCTCCCCTGACCCTACATGGGAACGGCCAGACCTGGACCCTTGTCCCCAATCCCGAAGTCGAGCTTCCTCCCGGCGCCAGGGGGCGAACGATCAGCACGTTTAATGATCTCGCCGCCGTAGCACCCGCCGACGTCTGGGCCGTAGGCGCCACGGCGGTGAGCAATGTGCCTGCTCCTCCACTGCTGGAGCACTGGGATGGCACGCAATGGAGCCAGATACCCTCGCCCCTAGGAGCAGATACCGGCGCATTCTTAGGTGCAGCAGCCGACGTTGATGGTGGTGTGTGGATCGTGGGTGGGCATCGACCAGCCGGCGTTGACGGCTGGGCACAGCCGGTGATTCTGCGCCACACGCGGACGCCCTGCGCGCCGGTGGGGCTGCCCGGCAGCGTCAGCCAGCACTTCCCAGAAACCGACCGGGTAGTCAGTGGGCTGTTCCTCGACTATTGGCAACAGCACGGCGGCATCGACCAGCAAGGCTACCCCATCTCCGACGTGATCGGCGCCGTCTCCGAGCTGGACGGCCAGCTCTACACCGCGCAGTACTTCGAGCGGGCGCTTTTCGAGTATCACCCGGAGAACAAACCACCCTACAACGTGCTGCTGGCCCAGTTGGGCACCTTCCGCTACGGGCAGAAGTACCCCGCCGGCGCATCCAACCAGACGCCCAACCCGGCGAACGGGCACTACTTCGCGCAGACCGGGCACTGGGTGGGCGGCCCGTTCTGGGCCTATTGGCAGCGCCACGGCGGGCTGGCCCAGCAAGGCTACCCTATCTCCGACGAGTTCACCGAGGTCAGCGACCTGGACGGCCAGCCCTACACCGTGCAGTATTTCCAACGGGCGGTCTTCGAGTACCACCCGGAGAACGCCGGCACGCCGTATGCGGTGTTGCTCAGCCAGCTCGGCACCTTCCAGGCCCGGCAGCTGGGCCCGGCCCCGCCTGTCCCGAGTCCGTAGCTGGCGAAGGGTTCCGCATGGCCATTTCCTCGCCCGCAGGCGGCTGTCAGGGCTTGCGCTCCGCTAATGTCTTTACCCTGCGCCGCGCTCAGACGGGGGCACGGCGGCCGGGGGGGAGAGAGCCGCGTCAAGCGATCCCGTGTACCCCGCCGTCCAGGCCGCCGTCCAGGCCGCCGCGTCCAGCCGCGCATGGGTCCGGGCCACGTTCTGCGTATATTCGGCCTGCTCCGCGGGGGGCAACACGTAGCCGGTCGCGGCACGCACCGCATCGGCGGCGCCGAACAGCCGCACCGCCTGCGCGTCGGCACCTTGCCCGGCCGCCACGCCCGCCAGGCCGAGCAGGCTGGTCACGGTCCCCGTCCGATCGCCCATCTCCCGGAACAGGGTCAGCGCTTCGTGGTACAAGCGCGCGGCCTCGGCCAGCGTGCCTTGCCGGTGCGCGAGGTGGGCCAGACTCGCCGTCGCGCGGGCCATGGCGCCCCAGGTGCCGCGTTCCCGGTAAATCTCCAGGCTTTCGCTGAGCAGGCTCGCCGCTTCCTCATAGTGGCCTTCCATTTCGGCCACCTGGCTGAGGTTCAGCAGGGGCAGCGCCAGATACCAACGGTCGCCCAGGTCCGCGAAAATCGCCCGGCTCTCCGTGAAGAGCGCCCGCGCCGCGGCCAACTCGCCCGCGCTCCGCGCCACGGCCCCCAGGCTGCTCAACGCCCGGCCGAGGCCCCAGGCCTCCCCGGCCACCCGGCAGAGGGCCACCGCTTCTTCGGCCAGCGCCCGCGCAGCGGCCGGCTCGCCCTGGGCGCCGACGACGCCCGACAGCAAAGCCAGGGCATAGGCGCGCCCCGCCGGCGGCCCGCCCACCTGCTGCCAGAGGGCCGCGCTGGCCTCCAGCCGGCTCCGCGCCGCCATGTTGTCGCCCTGGAGCGCCGCCAGGAAGCCCGCAGCACACCGCGCCCGGGCGTGCCAGGCCATTTCCGCGGGCTGATCGCTGGTTAGCGGGGACGCGGTCAGCGCCGCCTCCAGCCAGCGGCGCCCTTCATAGAGGTGGGTATGGGCCGCCCAGAACTGCCCCAGCGCGCCCGCCAGCCGCACGCCTTGCGCGCCACGGCTGGGGCCGGCGACATACCAGGCCAGGGCCGCGCGCAGGTTGTCCTGTTCACGCTCCAACCGTTGCAGCCATTGCACCTGGGCGGCGGTCTGGATGGCCGGCCCCGCCGCCTCGGCGAGCACCAGGTAATAGGCCGCCTGCCGCTCCTGCCACGCCTGGGTCTCGCCCCGCAGGGCCAGTTGTTCGGCGGCATACTCGCGGATCGTGCCCAGCATAGTATAGCGGGGCTCCTCGTCGGGGCCATCCTCCCGGCGGAGCAGGCTTTTATCGCGCAGCGAGGCCAGGGCGGCCGGCAAGGCGGCGGCCGCCACCGGCCCCGCGTCGTCGACGATGGCCGCTACCGCGTCCAGCGTCCCGCCGCCGACCAGCACCGCCAGCCGGGCGAACACGATCTGCTCGTCCGGCGCCAGCAGGTTATAACTCCAGCCGATGGCGCCGCGCAAGGTCTGCTGGCGGGCGGGCAGGTGGGCCATGCCCCCGGCCAGCAGCGGCAGGGCCGCCTGGGCGCCGGTGCCCCCGAGCCGGGTGAGGATGGCGGCCGGGGACAACTGGTTGCAGCGCGCGGCGGCCAGCTCGATCGCCAGGGGGATGCCGTCGAGGCGGACACAGATCGCGGCGATGGCCGCGGCGTTGTCCGCCGTTAGTTGAAAGCCGGGGGCCGCTTCGCGGGCGTGCGTCACGAAGAAAGCAATGGCATCGTATTGCAGGAGCTGGGCGGGCGGCGGCAGCGCCGCCAGGTCGGGGAGGGCCAGCGGCGGGACCGCGAACCCGGTTTCGCCAGGCACCCGCAAGATCGCGCGACTGGTGATCAAGATCTTCAAGCCAGGCGCGGCGGCCAGCAAGGAGGCGAGCAGCGGGGCGGCGGGCGCGAGATGCTCGAAGGTGTCGAGCAGCAGCAACATCTGGCGGTCGGGTAGGTAATCGGTCAGGGTGGCCAGCGCGTCCCGGCGGGCGTCCTCTTTCAGCCCCAGCGTGCTGACGATGGCGGCCGGCACCTCGGCCGGGTCGTGGACGCCGGCCAGGGCGACGACATAAATCCCCTGGGCGAAATCGCCGAGGGCCTGCGCGGCGATCTGGAGGCTGAGCCGGGTTTTACCCGCGCCCGCCGGGCCGGTGAGGGTCACCAGGCGCACGTCCGGCTGGCGCAGCAGGGCCACGACGGCGGCCACCTCGCGCGCCCAGCCGATGAGCGGGTAGAGCTGGGGCGAGAGGTTGTTGGGGCGGCTATCGAGGGTGGGCAGCGGCGGGAAAGTGGGCGGCAGATCGGGGGCGTTGAGTTGGAAGATGCGCTCCCGCTGGAGCAGATCCGGGAGGCGGCGCTCCCCCAGGTCGCGTAAGCTGGCCGCCGGCGGGAGCGTAGCGCGGGCGGCCATGGCGATCGCCGCCGAAAGCAGGATCTGGCCGCCCTGCGCGACGGACAACAACGCCATGGCCCGGGCGACGGCCGGGCCGGCGTAGAGCCCGGCGCGCATCCGGTTCCCGCCCCGGTGCAGGGCAATGCGGACCTGGCCCGCGGTGGCGGGGTCGGCGACGAGCGCCCGTTGCGCCGCGAGCGCGGCGTCGAGCGCCGCGGCCGGGCGGTCAAAGGCGGCGGCCAGCCACACGCCCGCCACCGGGAACAGGGTGCCCCCCCGCGCCCGGATCGTCTCCTGGAGCAGCGCCTCGGCCCGCGTGGCCGCCGCCGGGTCGGCGGCGGGCCGGACCATCTCGGCCAGGAGAAAGACCAGCGGTTCCAGAGACAGGTCAGCCATCAGCGTATTCCTTAACCTGCGCCCGGCGGCAGCAAGCCGCGCTGTAAGGCCACGGCGACCGCCGCCGCCCGCGAGTCGACGCCCAGCTTGTTGAAGACACCGGCCAGGTGCGCTTTGACCGTGCGCTCGCTGATGCCCAGCCGCGCGGCGATCTCCTTACTGCGCTCGCCCCGGGCCACTCCCGCCAGCACGGCGCGCTCGCGGTCGCTTAACTCCAAGGGGCGCCGCGCCGCCGATGTTGGTCCGGGCTGGTTACTGGCGGCGAGGGCCCGGGCCAGCACCTCCGGCTGCAGCAAGGTTTCCCCGCGGGCTGCCGCGCGAATCGCGTTGAAGAGGGTCGCCCGGTCGGTGTCCTTCAACAAATAGCCGCGCGCTCCGGCGCGCAGGGCGCGCAGCAGCAAGTCGTCTTCGTTGTAGGTCGTCAGGATCACCACCGCGACGGCGGGCCGCGTGCGGCGCAGCCGCGCCAGCGCTTCCAGCCCATCCATGCCCGGCATGCGCAGGTCCATCAGCACCACGTCCGGTGCCGTCTCCTCGGCCAGCCGCAGCGCGGCAACGCCGTCAGACGCTTCCCCAATCACCTCGATGCCTGGGTCTGTCTCCAGGATCAACCGCAAGCCCTCGCGCACGACCAAATGATCATCGACGATCAGCAAGCGAATTGGCGGCCTCACGCTCCGTTCTGCTCCGCCGTAGCTGGGAAGCGCAGCCGCAAGCTGGTGCCGCGCCCCGGCGCGCTCACGATCTGCAGGTCGCCTCCGGCCAGCCTGGCCCGCTCGCGCAGCCCCAGCAAGCCGTAATGCCCGGCTGTTGCTATGGTCGCCGGCTCGAAGCCGACGCCGTCGTCGCGCACCTCGATATCGAGCAGGCCGTCGCAAGTGGCCAGCAGCACCCAGGCCTGGCGCGCCCCCGCGTGCTGGGCCGTGTTCGCCAGCGCCTCCGTGATGGCGCGCCGCGCGTGTTCGG
>DATGEF010000406.1:0-4036 GCA_035310405.1 Chloroflexia bacterium
GCACCCCGGCGTGGCCACGGCCCGCCTGCTGAAAAGCACCCTGGTCCGCATCCCCCAATCTGTCTACCGCGCCCACCCGGGGCATGACGCGTTCCGTCCCGACCAGGCGACCAGCGTGCCGAATTTCTACCTGGCCGGCGACTATACGCGCCAGGACTACCTGGCGAGCATGGAAGGAGCAGTCCTCAGTGGCAAACGAGTGGCAGAGCGAATTCTGGCCGGCCCCCGCGGAGCGGGCGGCGCGCTGGACGGATGACCCCGGCCGGGCGCTGCGCCCCGCCTATGACACCTGCAGCGCGATCATCCGCGCCCATTCGGCCAGCTTCTACTTCAGTGCCCGCCTGCTGCCCCCCGCCAAGCGGCGCGCCATCCTGGCCCTCTACGCCTTTTGCCGCCTCAGCGACGACCTGGTCGACGGCGCCCGCGCTCGGGGCCTGGCGCCGGACGCCGCCGGCCACGCCCTGACGACCTGGGCGCACCGCTGCCGCCCGCTCCAGCCCGGCCCGGAGGAGACCGCGCCGGTCGTGCTCGCCTGGGCCGACACCCGCCGCCGCTTCGCCATCCCGCAGGCCCTCGCCGATGAACTGCTGGCGGGGGTGCGCATGGACCTGACGATCGCACGCTATGCCACCTGGGCCGACCTCTGGATTTACTGCTACCGCGTGGCCTCCACCGTCGGCCAGATGAGCCTGCATATCACGGGCGCCATCCATCGCGCGGCCGTCAACTACGCCATCCGCCTGGGCGTGGCCCTGCAGCTGACCAATATCTTGCGCGACGTGGGCGAGGACGCCCGCCAGGGCCGTATCTACCTGCCCCTGGCCGACCTGGCCCGCTTCGGCTATCCCCCCCGCGCCCTCCTCGACGGCGTGCTGGACGACCGCTTCATCGCCCTGATGCGTTTCGAGATCGCCCGCGCCCGCGCCCTCTATGCCCAGGCCTGGCCCGGGATCGCCCTGCTGGCCGCCGACAGCCGCCTGGCGGTCGGCGCCGCGGCCAGCGTCTACCGGGCCATCCTGGGCCATATCGAGACCCAGGGCTATGATGTCTTCCAGCACCGCGCCCGCGTCCCCACCCGCGCCAAGCTCGCCCTGCTGCCCCGCGTCTGGTGGGACGTGCAAGTCCTGAGTCGCAAGTCCTGACGTACGAGTATGAGTTTTGAGTTTTGAGTTTTGAGTTTTGAGTTTTGAGTTATCGAAGACTGACGACTGACGACTGCCGACTGCCGACTGACGACCGACGACCGACGACGCGTCACTCGTCTCACTGCCTACTGCCTACTGCCTACTGCCTACTCGAAAGGAACATATGGACGAGGTGCTGATTGTCGGCGGGGGGCTCGCCGGGCTGGCGACGGCGGTCGCGCTGGTCGACGCGGGGCGGCGGCCGTGCGTGCTGGAGAAGCGGGCCGTGCTGGGCGGCAAGGTCTCGTCGTGGCGCGATGCCGACGGCGACGCCGTCGAGAGCGGGCTGCATATCTTTTTCGGCTCGTACACGCACCTGCTGGCCCTGCTGCGCCGGGTCGGCGCGGCCGGCCATATTGCCTGGAAGGACCATACGATCTATGTCGCACGGCCCGGCGGCCAGACGGCGACGTTCCGCTTCCCGCCCTGGCCCGCGCCGTTCAACGGCCTGGTCGCCTTCGGCACTACCGACCTCTTCTCGTTCGGCGAGAAGCTGACGAATATGCGGGCGCTGATCCGGCCCTGGCTGATGGGCGTGCCGGCGATCGGGCGCTGGGATGCCCTCTCCTACGCCCAGTGGCACCGCCGGTTCGGCATCGCGCCCGGGGTGCTCGACAAGTGGTGGAACCCCATCGCGCTGTCGATGGGCTTTCTCCCGGCCGCCGAGCTGTCGGCCCGGCCGATGACGACGGTGTTCCACCACTTCGCCCGCTCGGGCCCCGCCTCCCGCGTCGGCTTTCTGGACGGCTGCCCGGCCGACCGCCTGCACCGGCCGCTCGTCGACTATATCACCGCCCGCGGCGGCCGGGTCGAGACGGGCGTGCGCGCCGCCGGCCTGGAGCTCGGTCCCGACGGGCAGGTGGCCGGGCTGCGGCTGAGCGACGGCGGCCGCCGAGTGGCGGCGCACTATGTGCTGGCCACCCCGCTACACTCGACGCGCCTATTGCTGCCGCCCACGCTGCGCCACTTCCCGCAGATCGCCAACCTCTGGCGGCTGAAGAGCGTGCCGGTCATGAACGTCCAGATCTGGTTCGACCGCTACGTCTCCACCGTCGACAACCTCTTCTTCACCGCCGATGCGCCTTTCTCGGTCTTCGCCGATCTGGCCGTCGTCGCGCCGCAGGAGTATGATCGGCATGGCGGCTCGCTGCTGTCCATGGCCGTGGCCCCCGCGGCCCCGCTCTGGCCGCTGCCCGACGCCGAGATCATCGCCCGCTGCCGCGCCGCCCTGGCCCGCCTCTGGCCGACCAGTGCCGCCGCGGCCGTGCGTAAGGCGACGCTGGTGCGCATCCCCAACTCGATCTACCGCGAGAGCCCCGGCAGCGACCGCTACCGGCCGGCCCAGCGCACGCCCCTGGCCAACCTCTTCCTGGCCGGCGATTACACCCGGCAGGATTATATGGCCAGCATGGAGGGCGCCGTCCGCTCCGGCACCCTCGCGGCCCGCGCCTTGCTGGAGAGGAGATAATGATGGCGACCACTTCACATTATGTCAAGCCCACCGGCCGGCGGGTGCGCTACACCCCGCTCACCTGGGGGGTGCTGATCGTCCTGCTGGTCGGCCCGCTGGTCGGCCCGGTCTTCAGCGCCAGCGGCTGGCCGCTGCTTGGCCTGATCAACTGGCCGCTCTACCTGATGGGCGAGAATGTCTGCCCGCAGCCCGACCTGGTCTTCACCCTGTTCGGCTTCCCGTTGCTGATCTGCTCGCGCTGCTGGAGCGGCGTCTTCGGCCTCTGGATCGTGCTGCTGACCTATCGGGCCGGCAGCGGGTCCGGCGTGTGGGCCACCTGGCGGGCCCTGCCCGAGCTGGCCCGGGTGACCCTGGCGCTGCTCGCCTTCGGCCCCTGGGTGATCGATATCGTGGCCGCCGACCAGGGCTGGTGGGCCAGCCCGCTCCCCTTCCAACTGCTCTCCGGCATCCTCGGCGGCCTGGGCGCCGGCGCGTTGCTGCTGCCGTTGGCGGTCGCGGGACGCGGGGCCGGCGGATCGCGCGCCGCCGCCGATCAGTCCGCGGCCAGCGGCTCCGCGGCGGGCCCGGCCGGCAGGACGGTGTAGTCGCGGATCTCCCGGTTGCTCCAGGCGACCCACCCCGTGACGAGGAGGACGCCGAGGCCGCCGGTGATCGCCGCCCAGGGGGCGCTCAGGACCCGGGCGATCAGGCCCCCTTCCATCTCGCCGAGCTGGGGGCCGCCCATGAAGAAGATCATGTTCACCGAGGTCATGCGGCCCCGGAGCTCGTCGGGCGTGGTCATCTGGCGGATGGTCTGGCGCATGACCATGCTGACGGTATCGGCGGCGCCGGTGCCGGCCAGGGCCAACAGGGCCAGCCAGAAATTGCCGGACAGGCCGAAGACGACCCAGGCCAGGCCATAGGCCGCGACCCCCCAGAGCACCGCCGTGCCCTGGCGCCGCACCGTGCCCCGGCCGGCCAGCACCAGCGCGCTGATCACCGCGCCCGCGCTCGGCGCGGCCAGCAAGAAGCCGAGCCCGACCGCGCCCACATGCAAGATATCGGTGGCGAAGATCGGCATCAGCAACATGGACGCGCCGAAGAAGGTGGCGAAGAAGTCCAGCAGCATGGTGCCGCGCATCACCGGGCTGGCAAAGACGAAGCGCAAGCCCTCCAGCGCCGCCGCCACGCTGGCCGGCCGCGCCGCCGCGGCCAGCGTGCGGGCGCGGATCAGCAGCAGGGCGCCGATCACGGCCAGGAACGAGAGGGCGTCGATCACATAGACCACGCCCACGCCGTTCTGGCCCAGCGCCGCCGTCGCCGCGCCGATAATGATCCCGGCGAGGGCGGGCCCGATCACCGCGGCGACCTGCCAGCTGGTCACGCTCAGGCTGATTGCATT
>DATGEF010000407.1:0-14665 GCA_035310405.1 Chloroflexia bacterium
TTTTGCCGGCCTGCCGGACGGGGCCGCGGCGTTGCAGGCGGTCGCGGCGCTGGAGCGGCGCTGGCAGCAGGCCAGCCGGGGAACGGTCCCGGCCGGGGCGCTCGGCACCGCGCACGGGCCCTTGCCGCCTGTCGACCCGGCCGACGAGTACACGGTGGTGGTCGCCGGGGGCGGGCTCGGCCTGCTCGCCGGGCTGGCCCTGGCGCGTGCCGGCCACCGCGTGCTGGTCTTTGATCGCGACGCCGTCGGCTGCGCCCACCGCGAGTGGAATATCTCCCGCCGGGAGCTGGCCGTGTTGGTCGCCGCCGGCCTCCTGACCTGGGCGGAGCTCGATCGCTGTGTCGCCGGCACCTATGAGTACGGCGTCCTCGCTTTTGCCGCCGCCGGCACCGGCGCGCCCGCGACCCCGTTACGTCTGGCCGGCGTGCTCGATACGGCGCTGGATGCCCAGGCCCTACTCACCCTGGTGCGGGACCGGTTCCTGGCCGCGGGCGGCACGATCCGGGCGGGGCGGCGCTTTGCCGGGCTGCATACGGCGGCGCGCGGCCCCGTGCGCAGCGTGGTCGAGCTGACGGGTCCCGACGGGGCGCGCGAGCGAGTCGGGGCGCGCCTGGTGATCGACATGATGGGCGCGATCTCGCCCATCGCGCTGACTCTGAACCGCGGCCGGCCCTTCGACGGCGTCTGTCCTACCGTAGGCACCGTGCTGCGCGGGCTCGACATCCCGCCCCGCGTGGGGGATATCCTGGTCACGGTGGCCGGCACCAAGGGCGGCCGGCAGCTGATCTGGGAGGGCTTCCCCGGCCGGGCGGGCGCAACCACCGTCTATCTCTTCTACTACGACCTGGCCGGGCCGGAGCCGGCGGCCCAGCAGTCGCTGCTGGCGCTCTTTGAGCAATACTTCACGCTGCTGCCGACCTATCGCCCGGCCGGCCCCGGCTTTGCCCACCTGCGCCCCGTCTATGGCTACATCCCGGCCCGCCACGGCCGCCAGGGGGTCACCGCGGCGCGCGGCCTGGTTTGCCTGGGCGATGCGGCGGCCGGCCAATCGCCGCTGACCTTCTGCGGCTTCGGCTCCAACACGCGCCACCTGCCCCGCGTGGCCCACGCGCTGGACGCGCTGCTGCGCCAGGACCGCCTGGAGGCCCGCCACCTGCGCCCGGTCGGCCCCCACCAGCCCAACCTCCGGCCGACCTGGGCCTTCGCCCGCCTGCTGCAGCCCTGGCCGGGCGGCGATCCCGCCGCGGTCAACCGCCTGATGAACGCTTTCTGCCGCGGGCTCCAGGCGGTGGGTCCCGCGTCGGCGATCCGGTTCCTGCAGGACCGGCACAGCTTCGCCGATTACTTGCGCATCTTGTGGGCGACCGCCCGTCGCTACCCCGCCGTCTTCGCCATCACCTGGCGGGTGCTCGGGCCCCGGGGCCTGCTGCGCTGGGGGCGAGATATTGCGCTGTTCGGTCTGTGGGCACTGTCATCGCGTCCGCGCCTGCTCCAACACCTGCGCCAGCGTGCCCGCCCCCGCCGCGACGTTGACGCGCCCCCCGATCGGCTCGTATAATGGCAACGGCCGGCCCCCCTCCCGGTACACTAACAGAAGGAACGCTAACCGGCACCATGTCGCTGTCCGTATCGCGCCGCCACGCCTGGCGGTGGCTCCCGCTGCTGCTCCTCCTGTCCGGGTGCTTGGTCACCGGGGGACCGACGCCGGATGTGCTGGGCCCCAGCCCGACGCCCTCGGCCCCCCCCTTGCCGCCCGTCGGCGGCCGGATCGCCTTCCTCACCGACCGCGACGCGGGCCGCCGCGAGCTCTGGGTGATCAACCCGGACGGCAGCCACGCGACCCGGCTGCTGCCCGGCCGCCCGATGGACGGAGTGCCGGCCTGGTCCCCCGACGGCAAGCGGATCGTCTACGTGTTCGACGATAGCGGGAAATCCCGCCTGGGCGTCGTCCTGCTGAACGACGACAACACGCCGGGGCTGAGCGCGACCATCACCGCCGACGCCCAGGGCAGCGACAATACCTTCCCCGCCTGGTCGCCCGACGGCCGGGAGATCGCCTTCGCCTCGAATCGCAGCGGCAACTACCAGATCTACACGATGTCTTCCGTGGGCGGCCCGGTCAGCTCGTTCCCCAGCCAGCCGGCCTATGCCGGCGCGCCGGCCTGGTCGCCCGACGGCAAGCTGATCGCGTTCGTGGCCGGCGCCGATGCCCTGCACGCTGAGTTGTACATGGTGCCCGCCGGCGGCGGCAGCCCGACCCAGATCACCAACAACGGCCGGGGCGCCGCCCTGCCCACCTGGGCGCCCGACGGCAAGAGCTTGCTGTTTCTCCTGCAAAGCCCCGATGGCGCCCACAAGATCGCCGAGATCCGGCCGGACGGCACCGGCCAGCGCGAGCTGACGGCGGCCCCCGCCGGCGTGACCGTCCCGGTCGAAGACCAGGGCCAGACCTGGTCGCCGGACGGCACCCAGATCGCGTTTTTCTCTGACCGCTCGCGCAATAATGATATCTATGTCATGGCCCGCGACGGCACGCAGCTCACCGCCCTGGCGCCGGACCCGGCTGGGGATGTCAATCCTTCCTGGGCCCCGGATAGCTCGCGGCTCGTCTTCTCCTCGAAGCGCGGCGCGGATGTCTACCGGCTTTATATCGTCGGTCGGGATGGGGCCAACCTGGCCCCCTTGACCCAGGGCAGCGACGCCTATGACGACTCGTTCCCGGTCTGGTCGCGGGTGCGTTAAGCCCCCCCGCTAAGGAGGTCGATCCCATGTGGCAACCAACAGACTATACCCCCCCGCCCCTCTACCGGCCCGGGGACGTCAAACGGCGGCTGGACGCCGGTGAAGTGGCCGTGCTCGACGTCCGGGAGCCGGACGAGTGGGACGAAGGGCACATTCCCGGGGCGCATTGGATCCCGCTCGGCGAGCTCGAAGACCGCTTCGCCGAGCTCGATCCCGGTCAGGAATGGGTCTGTGTCTGCCACCTCGGCCAGCGCAGCGCCATGGCCGCCGAGCTCCTGCAGCAGGAAGGCCTGCGCGCCGCCAACCTGGCCGGCGGCATGGCCGCCTGGGAGCAGCAGGCCCTGCCGATTGAGACGGGCCGGGGCACCCCGCCCGCGGCCCATCCCTGATTGCCCTGCCCCGCCCCGGTCCTTACCGCCCGGACTGGCTGCCGGCTTGCTGGCGCGATTGCAGGAAGTCGACGAGGTCGCTCAGGTCCTGCGGGGTCATGCTGGTGCCGTAGGCCGGCATATTGGTGCCGCCGTTCAGGATGCGGGTGATGAGTTGCTCCCGCGTGCGGCGGCTGCCGACCTCGGTGAGGTCGGGGCCCCGCTGACCGCCCGCGCCGGCAATGGTATGGCAGTCCTGGCAGCCCTTGGTGTGGAAGAGCCCCGCGCCGCGCACGAGGTGCGGGTCGCTGCTGCCGATGACCTGCGCAGACAGCGCGGGGGCCGTAAAGTTGGGCGACCAGGCGGAAATCTGCCCGGCCACCGACAGGGTGGCGACCAGGAGCACGATGGCGATGGCGATCCCAATGGCCCACGGCCGGCGGGCCGGGTGCCGCTCGCCGCGGTTCGCCAGCGGCAGCAAGAAGAGCATCAGCCCGAGGGCCAGCGGCCCTCCGATAATGACGTAGTCCTCCACGCCCGGCGGCAAGAGAGCCAACACGGCGAAATACCAGAGAAAATACCAGTCCGGGCGGGGGTCAGCCTGCAGGATGGTCGGGTCCGGCGGCTTGCCCAGCACGGGCGGGCCCACCACCCAGGCCAGGATCACCACGACGACGATCACGGCCACCCCGAAGAGGGCATCCCGCCAGGCCGCATCCGGCCAGAACGGCACCCCCTCGCGCTTGAGCAGGTCGTGATACCATTGGCGATAGGTCTTGGGGTCGACCGGCCGGCCGATCTGCGGCGGCTCCGAGACCCCGGCGTGGAGCACCATGTAGAGATGCAGGCCGATCACGCCGAAGATCAGCGCGGGGATGAAAAAGACGTGGAAGGCATAGAAGCGGCTCAGCGTCGCCCCGCCCACCGTGTCGCCGCCGAGCAGGAACTGGGCGAGTTGCGGCCCGATCAGCGGCGCCCGCCCCGCCTGCGACGCGGCGACGATGATCGACCAGAAGGCCGTCTGGTCCCAGCGCAGCAGTTGCCCCGTGAAGGCCATGGCCAGGGTGAGCAACAACAGCACCGAGCCGCTTAACCAGTTGACCTCGCGCGGGAACTTGTACGAGCCGAAGAGAAAGACCTGCAGCGCGTGTACGCCGATCAGGACGACCATGGCCGAGGCTCCGTAGTTGTGGATGCCGCGCAGCAGGTTGCCCAGGGGCGCCTGGTTGGTGATGAAATCAATACTCTTATACGCGTCGCCGGTGGCCGGGATGTAGGCCGTGGCTAGTGCGATCCCTGTGGTGACCTGGATGATGAAAATGAACAGGGTGGCGCTGCCGAAGACGTACCACCACCAGGCCCGGCCCCCATTGGGCACGGGGTGGGCCGCTAACCCGCCGATGAACGTACCGAGGCCGGTCCGGTCGTCAAGGAACGCCAGGATGCGCTTCACGAGGCCCACGCGTGCTGCTCCTTTCCGCCATCAGGCGATCGGTACCCGCTGGGTGCGGATCTCCACCTGCCCGGCGGCATTCACCCGCACCTCGTATTGGGGCAGGGGGTGCGGCGGCGGCCCGGCCGCGACCTGGCCGTCCTCGTAGTAGACCCCGCCGTGGCAGGGGCAGAGGAACAGCTTGCCGTCCGGCAGCCATTGCACCGGGCACCCCAGGTGCGTGCAGTTGACCGCGAAGGCACGGAACGTCGTCTCGCTCTCGCGCCGCAGCCAGGCGGCGGTTTGGGCCGACACCCCGGCATAGGGCAGCGGCGACGGGTCCTGGAAGGCGACCTCGACCGTCTCCCCGATCTTGAACGTACTGCTGGCGCCGACCGCGCGCCAGACCTGCTCCGGCTGCTTCAGCAGCGGGGCCAGCAGGAAGCTGACGAAGGGGATGGCCACGAGCACCGCGCCGAGGGCCCCGACCCCGGCCGACAGCAGGCCCAGGAATTGCCGGCGCGTGTACTCGGGCGTCCCTTTCTCGGCCGCGGACGGGGCCGCCGGAACCTCAGGATCGGTGGGCGCATCGGCCATGGCACAGCTCTCCTCTCCCGCACGCGCGGGCTTGTGTCTGCCGGGCGGGGCCGCCCCCGCCCTCATTCCGCACGGCGCAACTCGCCGACCCAGCCGGCGAGGCCGATGCCGAGCAGGACCAGGCCGACCCCGCTGACGATCAGCGAACTGACCAGGCCCCAGAACAGGAACATGACGCCCAGCGCCAGAACGGTCGGCCAGTAGCTCGGCGGCGGCAGCCTGGCGGGCCGGGGCCGGTGCCAGCCCGGGCGCAACGGCAGATTGGGCGGCTCGCTAGCCGGCCGCTCCGCCGCCGGCAGGGTCTCCGCGGCCGGGCGGGCATCCGCTCCAGGGCGGCCGAGCGTGGCCGCCGTGCGCGCGCGCGCCTGTTCCGTGGCCAGTACGGCGGCCAGCGCCTCAGCATTGCGGGCGGTGGTGTCGCGATCGTCAGGGGGCATCAGGCTTCCTCCGTGAGCGCGGGGCCCGGAGCCCGGACCCGGAGATCGGCCTCCGGCTCGTCCAGCCAGCGGGCCAGCGTGCCGAGGATCACCGCGAGATATGGCAGACTGCCGAAAATCCACATCAGCACGCCGGCGATCTGCTGATCGGTGGCCGGGGAGAGGCCCCAGTCATCGCGCAGCAGGGTCAGCACGCCGTGCGGGTTGGGCGGGTGGAGGTAGGGCGGGTAGAGCCCGGTCGGCGCGAAGGTGATGATGATGCCGAGCAGATCACTAGCCAGCGCGGCGCTGACCAGGTAGATCAGCACGGCCCCCACGTCCAGGCGCCGCGCCGGCACCGGGTGGAGCACCGGCCACCAGAAGATGGTCGCCGTGATCAAGAAGCAGAGATGCTCCACGACGTGCAAGCCCTCGTCCGCGAGGGCCGCATCGTAGAGCGCCGGCACGTGCCAGACCCAGATCGTGCTGACCGCCAGGACCCAGGCGAGGGCGGGCCGGCTCAGCACCCGCTCCAGCCGGCGGGCCGGCGCCCAGGCCAGCAGCCGCGCCCCGGCCTGCGGCGGGATGCCGAGCAGCAGCAGCGGCGGCACGATCAGCAGCAGCAGCAGGTGCTGGACCATGTGCGCGCTTACCAGGTAGGTGTCGCCGAGCGTGTCGATCGGCGAGACCAGGCTGAGCAGCAGGGTGGCCACCCCGGCGCCGAACAGGAGCGCCGCGGGCACCAGGCGGCGCAGCAGCCCGGCATAGGCCGCCAGCAGCGCCGCACACCCGAGCAGCACGGTCGGGTCCCAGCGCCAGGTTGACATAAATAGCTGAGTGGTCGTCATGACAGCCAGGCCCCGATGTAGATCACGGAAAAGACGACGACCCAGACGGCGTCCACGAAATGCCAATACAGCGCGATCGTTTCGACGGCCGCACGATGCTGGCCGCCCTTGAACTGGCCGGCCAGGGCCAGACCCAGCAGGATCAGCAGGGCGATCAGCCCGACAATCACATGGAGACCGTGGAAGCCGGTCAGGGTGAAGAAGGTCGTGCCGAAGACGTTCTGGCTGACGGTGACGTTATGCGTCAGCAGGCGATAGTATTCCTGGCCCTGCCCGAAGATAAAGATCCCGCCGAGCCCGATCGTGGCGGCGAGCCAGAACCGAAACAGGCCGTCGCGACCGCGCGCCAGGCTGCGGTCGGCCAGCCAGATCGTGCCGCTGCTCGCGAAGAGGCAGGCGCTGAAGATCGCGGTCAGGCCGATGTCGAGGACGGTCTTGGCGTTGGGCCCATTGGCCACCGCCGGCGCCGCGCGGTACAGCAGATAGGCCAGGATCAGCAGGGTGAAGAAGACACTCTCGGACAGGATGAACAGCACCATGCCCATCTTGTGCGGGTCCATCGCCGCGAACCGGTCCAGTTGCTCCCGCCCCGCCTCGTCCGAGGCCGGCGTCGCCCCCGCGCGGGCGCCCAGCTGCTGCTCGGCCTGGATCATTGGTTGTGCCCTCCTTGGCCGGCGGGCGGCTGGTAGTCCGGCTGCTCCGGGTGGGCCAGGTCCCAGAGGGGCCGGCGGCTGCGCACCGGCGGCACCTGGTCAAAGTTGTACAGCGGCGGCGGTGAGGTCGTCGCCCATTCCAGGGTCCAGGCGTTCCAGGGGTTGTCCCCCGCGGGCGCGCCACGCCGCAGGCTGACGAAGACGTTCACGATAAACACCAGGACGCCCACGGCCAGGATGACGGCGCCGATCGTCGACACCAGGTTCATCCAATCCCAGCCCGGGTTGTTGTCGTAGGTGTAGATCCGGCGCGGCATCCCGGCCCAGCCCAGGAAGTGCTGGATAAAGAAGGTCAGGTTGAAGCCGATAAACATGAGCCAAAAATTGATCTTGCCGATGCGCTCGGAGAGCATCCGCCCGCTCATTTTGGGGAACCAGTAGTAGAACGCGGCGATCACCGCGAAGAAGGTGCCGCCGAACAGCACATAATGCATGTGGGCGACGACAAAGTAGCTGTCCTCCAGCTCCTTGTCGATCGGCACGATAGCGAACATCACCCCGGTGACGCCGCCCATGGTGAAGAGGAACAGGAAAGAGAGCGCGAAGCACATCGCCGTCGTGAAGCGGATCGCGCCGCCCCAGACCGTGGCCAGCCAATTGAAGATCTTCACCCCGGTCGGCACGGCAATCAGCATGCTGGCCAGGCCAAAGGCCAGGTCCAGGGTGAAGCCGAGGCCCGAGGCGAACATGTGGTGGCCGTAGACCAGCAGGCTGAGCACGACGATGCCGATGGTCGAGCCCGCGACGAAGCCGTAGCCGTAGATCGGCTTGCGGGAAAAGACCGGCAGAATCTCGGAGATCATGCCGAACGCGGGCAGGACCATGATATAAACTTCCGGGTGCCCAAAGGACCAGAAGAAGTGCTGCCAGAGCAGGGGCTGCCCGCCGTGTAACGCGTCGAAGAAGTGTGCGTTCAGCTGCCGGTCGATCAACAGCATGACCAGCGAGGCGTTGAGACTGGGCAGGGCCAGGACGATCAGCAGCGAATTGAAGAGCACCATCCAGACAAAGAGCGGCACGCGGCGCAGGCTCATGCCCGGGGCGCGCAGGGTCAGGATGGTGACGATCAGGTTGATCGCCGCGGCCACCGAGCCGATGCCCGAGGCCAGCAGGCCGACCGCATAGTAGTCCAGGCCGGGAGTGGTGCTGTACGGCTTTTCGCTGAGCGGGGTGTAGGCAAACCAGCCGGCGTCGGGGGCGCCGCCCGCGATAAAGCTGTAGTAGAGCAGCAGCCCGCTGAAGAGCAGCAGCCAGTAGCTGAGCGCGTTCAGCCGCGGGAAGGCCACGTCGCGCGCCCCGATCATCAGCGGCACCAGGTAGTTGCCGAAGCCAATCAGGATCGGCATGACGACCAGGAAGATCATCGTCGTGCCGTGCATCGTAAAGAGCTGATTATATGCCTCCGGCGACAGAAACGTATTGCGCGGCTGGGCCAGCTGGATGCGCATGAGCTCCGCCTCCAGCCCACCGACCAGCAGAAAGAAGATCGTCGTGATCAGGTACAGGATACCGATCTGTTTGTGATCGACCGTCGCGACCCAGCTGAGGAGCCCTTCGTTGGACCGCAGGCGCGGCAGGGCGGCAGTCGGCTCGGGAACCAGGGGGATGGCGCTCATCGTAGGCTCTCCATATACGCGGTCAGGTCGCGCAGCTCGTCGTCGCTCAGCCGGACATTCGGCATCAGGTTGCCCGGCTTCACCGACTGGGGATTGCGCAGCCAGCGCGTGACGTTCGCGGCGTTGTTCTCCAGCACACCGGCGGCCAGGATCTGCCGGCTGGCGAAGTGGGTCAGGTTGGGCCCGACGACGGCGCGCGCCGCCGTCCCGGCGATTGCGTGGCAGCTGATGCAGGTCCGCTGGGCGAAGATCTGCGCGCCGTGCTGGGCGGCGGCACCGGCCGGGACGGCGGCCGCGGGCGCGCCCTGCTGGCGGAGCCAGGCGTCAAAGTCGGCCGGCGCCTGGGCCACGGCCCGGATCAGCATCCAGGCGTGCTGTGTGCCGCAATACTCAGCACAGGCGCCCTGGTACGTGCCCGCCCGGTCGGCGCGCAGCCACATCCAGTTGGTATGGCCCGGCACGTTGTCCAGCTTGGGGGCGAGCTGGGGGATCCAGAGGCTGTGAATCACGTCGGCCCCTTCCAGCTGGACCAGCAATTGCCGGCCGGTCGGCAGGTGGAGCTCGTTCGCGGTGACGACGTTGGCCTGGGGATAGCGGATCTCCCACCACCACTGGTGGCCGATCACGATCAGGTCTGGGGTGCCGCCGCCGGCCGCCTTGCTGGTATCGACCTCCTGGGCGCGCAGGGCCGGGAAGGTAAAGACGGCGATGACGGTCAGCAGGATGGCCGGGGCGATCGTCCAGGCGATCTCCAGCTTGTGATTGCCGAAATCCGGCGTGGGCTCGCCGGCGCCGGACCGCGCCCGATAGCGGACCATCATGTAGGCGAGGAGCCCGCCCACGCCCAGGACAATCAGCGTGGAGATCAGCAGGGCGCCGTTAAACAGGTCAATACTGGCCTGCGCAAGCGGCGATTGGGGATCTGGCATGACACCCCCCTTATAGCTACAGCGGGCTGTGGCATGGATCGCGAACCTACCCGGCCTCCGAAGCAAAATATATGCCGTTGTTGGAATATGGTTCGCGTTGCGGATCGATTGTTACACGCAAAACCGGCGCGATGGGGGGATATTAGCTCTAAAATACTAATGAAACGTTAATGGTCGCGATCGTGGCAGCATGGCGCACTGAATTGGCCCAGGGGGTAGGGGCACGGCGTGCCGTGCCGGGTGGGGGGAGTAGGAGAGGCTGCCCACCTGGCGGGGTAGGGGCACGGCGTGCCGTGCCGGGTGGGGAGTAGAAAGGGTTGCCCGCCTGGCGGGGCCAGCCTCTGGAGTCCAACCAATGCAACGACGGTGTGTTTTATTAGCAGAAACCACAAGATTTGTCATTCTGAGCCCTTCGCTGCGCTCGAGGGTAAACTCCGCGAAGAATCCGCTGGGGCGCGAGCCCGCGGCCCTAACAGTGCGATCGGGGCGGACACGCACCGGCGCTGCGACCGGGAGGCGAGGGTCGCCCGGCCAGCCGCCCGCCGGCCCCTATCCAGTTCGCGGAGCAACGGATTCTTCGCGGAGTTTACCCTCGAGCGCAGCGAAGGGCTCAGAATGACAGATTCTTTAGCATCTTGGCTAATATTTAGTTTTCAGCACGATCGTGGCAGCAGGGCGGTTGGGCGCGATCGCCTGGCGGCTCAAGCCGCGGCTACATGGGCGATGCCCGCCTACGCGGGCTACCGTTGGGCCGAGCCCAGCGCACCTCGCCCCCGCTTGACGGCCGGGGCCGGCTCGTGTATACTTTCAATTAATCGGGTGATTAATTTGACGGAGACGCCGCGGGCGATAGGGATCAGTGCGAGGGTCTATGGGTAGGCGACAGGGTCCGTCGGAGGAGCGCCGGGCGGCGATCCTGGCGGCGGCCGAAGCGGTGTTTACCGACGAGGGCTACACGGGCGCCTCGATTCGCGAGATTGCCCGCCGGGCCGGGGTCAGCTCGGCGCTGCTCTACTGGTTTTTCCCGAACAAGGCCCAGCTCTTTGCCGCGGTCCTGCTGGCCCGTATCGACACTCAGGAGGCACTGGAGTTCCCTCCCGCGGTACTGGATATCCCGCCCGAGGTGTTCCTGCCGCGGCTGGCCCTGGGCTTCACGAGCATGATCAACCAGGGCACGCAGGTGCGGCTGATGCGGCTGATCCTGCGGGAGAGCGATCGTGAGCCCGAATTGACCAGCATCCTCAGTCAGGCGGTGACCGGGCGTGTGCTGGGCCCGTTGCGCACCTACTTTGCCCACCAAATGGACCTCGGCCGCGTCCGCCGGGCCAACCCGGACTACCTGACCCAGATCTTTCTCGGCGCGCTCGTGGTCCTGATGATGCGGCGGGAGATCATCCAGGAGCCGGAGAGCCGGACCTGGGATGTCGGCGACTACGCGGCCACCGCCGTGCAACTACTCCTGCAAGGCATCCTGCCGGAGCCCGGCACCGCGCCCGCCCCGGTCGAGCTGCCGGAGCCGGTGGCGGCCCGCCGCCCCCCGCGCCAGGT
Source organism: Chloroflexia bacterium (assembly GCA_035310405.1). Taxonomy (GTDB): domain Bacteria; phylum Chloroflexota; class Chloroflexia; order QHBQ01; family JAICKM01; genus JAICKM01. The sequence continues at coordinate 11,210 of DATGEF010000407.1, forward strand.
GCAACGCATTCCGCTGGAAGAGTAGGCTGCTAAAATGAACGACATCCTTCCAACCCCTTATCCAGACCGTTGCATAAGATCTAAAGGTTTGGAGCGCGGTTCGCGCTGCTGATTTACAGGTTGACGGCCACCCGATGTAGGGGCGGGGCTTGCCCCGCCTGGTGGGGAGCGGGGGAGGTGGCCCACCATGCATCGCTGGGATGTCTCGCCGGCCGAAGCCATCGCCATCCAGGAACAATTGCGCCCACTGGTGCGGCAGACGACCACTTTCGCGCTTGAGGATATCCGCACCGTGGCCGGCGTCGACGTCTCCTATCGGGACGTGGCCCGCGCCGCGGTCGTGGTGTTGGCCCGCCCCGGCCTGGAACGCATCGATCAGAGTATCGCGCTGCGCCCGAGCACCTTTCCCTATGTGCCGGGCCTGTTCTCCTTCCGTGAAGCCCCCGCCGTCCTCGATGCGCTGGCCCGGCTGCAGCGGCCACCGGACCTGCTGATCTGTGATGGGCACGGCTATGCGCATCCCCGGCGCTTTGGCCTGGCCTGCCATCTCGGCGTTTACCTGGACCGTCCGTGTATCGGCTGTGCGAAGTCGCGGCTGGTCGGTACGCATGCCGCCCCCGGCCCGAATCCTGGTGACTGGACCCCCTTAGTCGACGACGGCGAAACGATCGGCGCGGTGCTACGCACGAAGCGGGAAACGAAACCGCTCTACGTCTCGGTCGGGCACCGCATCGACCTCGCGATGGCGGTCGCCGTGGTGCTGGACTGCCTGCGCGGCTACCGCCTCCCGGAGCCGACGCGCCTGGCAGATATCCTGGCCCATCCTGCGGCCGCAGGATCGCCGCCGGTGGTTTAGGTCCTTGACTCGCGCGTATATAATAGAGACGGACACTGGTGCCGATGGATGGCGCGCCGCCGCCGTAGCGAAAGGATCCTTTGATGGCCTCCCGGCATGTTATCCCTGCGCCGGCCCATGCCACTCCGGCCCCCGAGGAGCGGGACGGCCCGCAGGACACGGCGGCGCTGCGACCCACTCCGCCCCTCGCGGCGCTGATCGCCGGGCCGGATAGGCCGCGCCGCGGTACGGGCCCGCTGCGCCCGGCGGCGCTGTTGCCGCTGCAACAGGCGCAGGGCAACCAGGCGACCCGGCGGCTGCTGCAACGGCTGGCGGTTCAGCGCGACCCCGCGCCCGCGGCCCCCGCCGCGGCCGCTCCCGCCGCGGCCGCGGCCGACGACGCCGACATCGACGCGCTGGACCTCGCCGCGACCGCCAAAGCCGGGGCGCAAGCGCTGAAGAAAGCCCACCCGGGGATCACTTTCACCAGCGGGCGCCGGGATGTCGCATCCCAGACGCATGCGATGGCGTCGAATATCGTTTCTTCCAAGAATCGGAACTGGATTGCCGATACCTATGCGGCGGCGCCCAAGCTCCAGAAATGGGTGGACGATAACCCGAAAGCCACGACAGTGGATGAGATCGCCACGGGGCTGGAAACGACCATGAACGCTATGTCGGACGACGAGCGGGGCAAGGTCAGCAAGCATCTGAGCGGGGAGGCCTTCGATGTGCAGCCCCAGACCACCGATGCCGACAAGATCAAGGCGACGATCAAAGGCCTGACCGGACTCTCCAAGTTCTTAGAGAAGGAAGGCGGGCTCGTCCGCTGGCACGCGCAATTTTAGCCTCAGATCGCCGGCCCCGCCCTAGCGCACACTCCAGAGCTGCACGCTGTCGCCGGCGCCGGCGGCCAGGATCGTGCCGTCGGCGGAGAACGCCAGGCTGCGGGCGGCGCCTTCGAGCGTCGCCAGCAGGCCGCCGGTTTCCAGGCTCCAGAGCCGGACCAGCCCGTCCCGCGAGCCCGAGGCCAGCACATCGCCGCCCGGGTTGAAGCGGACGCTGGTCACATGGTCGGTGTGGGCGGTCAGCGTGGCCAGCTCGGCGCCGTCGGCGGTGCGCCAGAGCCGCACCGCGCCGTCGTCGCCCCCGCTGGCGAAAAACTCCCCATCGGCCGTGAAGTCCACGCAATGCACGTCGCCCATGTGCGCGGTGACTTTATAGAGCAGCGCGCCGTCGGCGATCCGCCAGAGCCGCACCGCGCCGTCGTTGGACCCATCCAGGATCAGGGGGCCGTGCGGGGCAAAAGCGATCGTGTTGATGTTGCCGTGCGTCTCGCCGAGGGTGCGCAGCAGGCTGCCGTCGGCCATCCGCCAGACCCGGATCGTGCCGTCCCAGGCGCCCGAGGCCAGGAGCTGGCCGTCGGGGGAGAAGGCCACGCTCGTCACCCGGTATTTATGCTCGGTCAGCCCGCCCACCCGGCGGCGATCGGCCAGGCGCCAGACCCAGACGGTGGTGTCGCCGGCGGCGGCCAGCAGGGCGGCGTCCGGCGAGATCGCCACGCTCCAGACCACGCCGTTGTGCTCCGCCAACGTCCCCAACAGGGTGCCGTCGGCCACGCGCCAGAGCCGCACCGTCTCATCCTCGCTGCCCGAGGCCAGCACGGCGCCATCCGCTGTGAAACGCACACTGGTCACCGGGGCGGTATGGCCCTCGCGCACCTGGAGCAGGGCGCCATCGGCCACGCGCCAGAGCCGCACGCTGGCGCTCTGCACGCCCGAGGCGCCGGCAGCCAGGGTCTGCCCGTCCGGCGCAAAGGCCACGGCGTGGACCGGGTCGTGATGCCCGGCCAACTCGCGCAGGAACGCGCCGTCGGCTAGCCGCCAGAGGCGCACCGTTTGGTCGGTCGCGCCGGAGGCCAGCAGCTGGCCATCGGGCGCGAAGGCCAGACTGCGCACCGCCCCCGAATGGCCGACCAGCTTACGCTTGACGGCGCCGAAGAGGGCGCGCACCGCGGATGCGTCGCCGACGCGCCAGAGGCGCACCGTGTAATCATAGGTGCCCCCGCCGGAGGCCAGCGTCTGGCCGTCGGGCGAGAACGCGACGCTGTTTACGCCGGCCGTGTGCCCTTCAAAGGTCTGCACGGCCAGCCCGTCCAGGACGCGCCAGACCCGCACCGTCTGGTCTTCCGCCCCCGTGGCCAGGATCGTGCCGTCCGGGGCGAAGGCCAGGCAGGTCACGCGATCCGTGTGCCCGGTCAGCGTCCGCACCGGGCTCCCGTCGGCGGTCCGCCAGAGCCGCACTGTCTGATCGTCGCTGCCCGAGGCCAGCGTTTGCCCATCGGGGCTGAAGGCCACGCTGGTGACGATATCGCCGTGGCCTTTGCACGTGTGCTGTAACACGCCGTCCTGCGCCCGCCAGAGCCGCACCAGCCGATCTTCGCCACCCGCCGCGATCGTCCGCCCATCCGGGGCAAAAGCCACGCTCAGGGCGGAGGGCGCCGCCAGCAGCCCCATCTCCTTGAGCGTCACGGCCTGGTGCAGGTAGACGCCGTCGAGGGTGGCCACGGCCAGCAGCCGGCCGTCCGGGGAGTAGGCCAGGCCACGCACTTTCTGGGTGCC
>DATGEF010000408.1:0-3446 GCA_035310405.1 Chloroflexia bacterium
GAAAACAACGGTCGCCCCGATCAGCCCGACGACGATCGCCAATCCGGCATAGAAGCGGCGCAACAGGGCCAGCGCCCGCCGGTTGGTGGCCAGCGTCGTCCCGGCCTCGATCATCATAATGTGGGGGGCCTCGTACAACAGCGCCAGGGAGAAGGCGACGACAAAGGCCGCCAGCGCCTCCTCGGCGTGCGGCAACCGGGCTAACGCCGCATTCACAAAGGGCGTATCGGTGGTCATCATCAGGCCGGTGAAGACCAGCGGGCCCAGAAACACCGCTAGCTGCCGGTAGCCGGGCGCCGCCGCTTCCTCGCCGGGCGCCACCCCGGCCGCCACCACCCCTCCCACCAGCGATCGCCGACTATGCACAGGTGCGCCTCCCAATAATTGTCGCTATCTTTGCACTGCTGCCACGGTCATGCTAGAGCATAAATATTAGCAAAGATGTTTAAGAATATGTCATTCTGAGCGCAGCGAAGAATCCGTTGCCCAAAGGATCGGGTCGGGGCCGGCGGGCCGCTGGCTCGATGACCCCTGCCGCCCTTGTGTGTCCGCCCCGATCGCCCCGTTGGGGCAGCGGGTTCACGCCTCAGCGGATTCTTCGCTGCGCTCAGAATGACAAATCTTATGCTTTCTGTTAATAAAATACATCGTCGTGGCATTAGTTGGACTCTATGGATTTGTCCTGCCTGGCAGGCCAACTCTCTGGCTCCCCCGGCTCCTGGGCCCGCCCTGATAACCACGGCCCAAAGTGCAAGGACAGTGCAGCAACTCCATATTATACCTGAATCCTGCCGCTTGCCGCGCCCGGACGGCTATAGTACAATAGCGGCGGTTGTCGCCTCAGGGGCGATCTCCTGAGCTGCAGGGCGGGCCGCAACCCGGATCCCGTAACCCTGCGAGCCGGCCGGCGTATATCTAGAGGAGCGGCCCGACACGCAGCGCATAGCAACGACCAGGAGGACTTGCGCCTCATGACTGGACAAGGAAAACTCATCGGCGGCGGCTTGATCGCCCTCGCCGTCGTCCTCTTCGCGGCACCGACCCTGTGGGCATTCGCCAACAAACAACTCACCGGCGGCAGCCAGGCGCTCGTCGGGGGCTGTGCCCTGGTCCTGGCCGTCGTCGTCGGCGGGGCGGGCGTCTATTTCTTCGCCAGCGGGCAGAGCGAAACGCGGAGCTATGCCGAGGTCGAAAAGGAGAAGCAGGTCCTCAACGCCGTGCAAACGCAGGGCCAGGTCAGTATCGCCAACCTGGCGCTGGAAATGAACACCAGCGTCGACCAGATCAAAAAGTATGTCTATGATCTGGTTGGCAAAGGCCTGTTCACCGGGTATGTCGACTGGAAAGCCGGCAAGCTGATCGCGCAAGACGCCTCCCAGTTGGCCAAGCTGATCGACGATACCGGCAAATGCCCAAATTGTGGGGCCGCCCTGGCCCTGGCGGGGGAGGGCGTCGTGCGCTGTGATTACTGCGGGGCCGAGTTCTTCCTGGCCGCCGGCGCGAGCGGCCCGGCCCCCAGCTCGCCGGCGGCCGGCTAACCCCCCGCCCAACAAAGGGGACTCTATGCGCGTTCACATTTGCTCTCCCCGCCGCGCTTCCTACGCGGCCCGGGCGCGCAGCGGCCTGATCGTCTGCATCGCGGCCGCGCTGCTCACGCCGATCCTGTGGACCCCCGGGGCGGCGGCCCAGGCCACGCAGGTGCAGCACTGGGCCGGCGACGACGTGACCATCCAAGTGCATCCCGACTCGACCTTCGACGTGACCGAGCGGCAGCTATTTGTCTTTGACCAGGGTACCTTCCACGGCAGCTATCGCGATATCGAGACCCGGCGGCTGACCGGGCTCAGCAACGTCAGCGTGACCGAGGAGGGGGCGGGCCCCTATCGCCTGGATAACACATCCTACGATCTCGACAAAGGCCGCTACGCCCCACCCCAAACTTTCCAGGTCACGAATATGGGCAAGCAGCAGCGGATCATCTGGTTCTATGGCGTCCTACAGGCCCCCGCCCGTAAGACGATGATTATCCACTACACGGTCAGCGGCGGCCTGCGCTTTTACGACCCGGGGGATCAACTGCGCTGGACCGCTTTCATACCGAATCGGACGGCGAATATCGACCGTGGGCAGGTCACGGTGCAGCTACCCCCGGCGATAAATCTCCAGGGGCCGGGGGTCCAGGCGACGGTGGACCCCGCCGGCTCCGGCACGGCCCAACTGACGCCGCAGCAGGCCGTCTTTACCTTCCCAGGCCCCCTGGTGCCCGACCAGGACGTCGAAGTTCAGTTGCAATGGCCGCATGGCCTGATCGCCGGCCAACCGGCGCCCTGGCAAGTGTACGAAGATCAGCAGGAGCCGATCATCACCCTCCTGGTCAGCATCCTGGCCGGCCTGGTCGGCAGCGTCGGGCCGCTATTTTGGCTCTGGCGCTGGTATAGCCAGGGGCGGGACCCGGCCGTGGGTCTGGTGGCCAGCACGCTCAACGCGCCGCCATCCGACCTGCCCGCCGGCCTGGTCGGCACGCTGATCGACGAGCGGGCCGATGTGCGCGATATCATCGCCACGATTCTCGATCTGGGCCGCCAGGGGCACCTGCGTATCGACGAATTGAAGGTGCCGGATGGGGGCTTCGGCAGCCAGCACAGCGACTTCCAATACACCTTGCTGAATAACCGGGTGCCGTTCCCCCACCAGAAAAGCATCCTGGATGCCCTATTCGCCGGAGGGACGACGGTCCGGCTCTCGGACTTGAAGAACCGCTTCTACGCGCAGCTGGGGGCGATCAAAAGCAACATGTACGGCGACCTGGTGCAGGGGGGCTTCTTCCCGCGCCGCCCGGATACGATCCGCAATAACTACATCGGGCTGGCGGTGCTCTGCTTTGTCCTGACCGGTTTGAGCTTTTTCGGCTTCAGCGCCGGCCAGGACATCACGCCCGCCCTGGGGTTGCTCGTTCCGGCGTTTCTGCTCAACGCCATCGCCCTGCTCGTGGTCGCGCGGGTGATGCCACGCAAATCGCAGCAAGGGGCCGCACAGGCCGCCCGCTGGCAAGCCTTTAGCCGCTATCTGGCCGATCTGCAGCATTTTGGCGACCTGGGCCAGGCGGCGCAGCGCTTCGGCGACTTCCTCCCCTATGCCGTCGCCCTCGGCGTCGACAAAAACTACGTGCGCCAGTTCGCGAATGTCCAGGGCGCGCTGACGATGCCGATGTATTATTATCCGTGGGGCTGGAGCGCCAGCGCCCTGGGCGATGCGCAAGCGCGCGGCGGGCCCGCGGGCCCCAGCGGCCCCGACTTTTCCCCGGCCGGCATCAACACGATCAATCTCGGCATCGCCGGCGCGGTCGAGAGCCTGAACAATGGCCTCAGCACGATGATCAACAGCGCCAGCAGCGTCCTCGTCAGCGCGCCCAGCAGCAGCGGGGGCGGGGGCGGCGGGGGCGGGGG
>DATGEF010000409.1:0-11303 GCA_035310405.1 Chloroflexia bacterium
CCCCCTGGAGTAGGTAGTAGAGAGCACCTGAAGGAGGATTGCACATGAGAGGACCCCTGACCCGGACCCGCGGGCTGATCGCCGGCCTGCTGCTGGTGCCGAGCCTGCTGTTGGCCGGCTGCGGCACGGAAGCCACGCCCACGGCGATACCGACGGTGGCCCCGACCACCGCGCCGACCGTGGCCCCCACCACCGCGCCGACCACGGCCCCGACGGTGGCCCCGACCACCGCGCCGACCACCGCCCCCACCGCGGCCGCCACGGATACGATGCCTGCGGCGACCGCCACGGGCGCCGTGATGACCAGCACGGTCGGCCCGACCGCCGTGCCGCCAACCCCCCCGCCGACCCCCGCCTCGGCCTGGGTGCCGGGCGCCCATAAGAACACCATCCCGGCCCCGGCCAAGCTGAAGGACGCCGGCAAGCTGACCTTCGGCAGCGATGCGACCTACCCGCCGCAGGAGTATATCGACGCCAGCGGCAACGCGGTCGGCTTCGATATCGACATCGCCAGCGAGATCGCCAGCCGCATGGGCCTGGAGTTAAGCGTCGTCAACTTCAAGTTCGACGACATCATCCCCGCGCTGAACGCCGGCCAGTTTGACGCCGTCATCTCTGCCATGACCGTGACGACCGACCGCATGGCCGTCGTCGATTTCGTGCCCTACTTCAGTGCCGGCCAGGCCGTGCTGGTGAAGAAAGGCAACCCCAAGAAGATCAAGACGCTGGACGATCTCTCCGGCCTGACCGCCGTCGCCGAACAGGGCACCACCGAAGAGGATACGCTCAAAAACCTCAACGACACGCTCGACAAGGCCGGCAAGCCGAAGGTGAATGTGCTCACCTACCCGACCGATACGGATGCCGTCGACCAGCTCCGCGTGGGCCGCGCCGACGCCACGCTGCACGACTCCCCGGTCGCCGCGTACTACGCCAAGCTGAACCCGGACGCCTTTGAAGTGGCCATCGCGAACTTCGCCTCGGCGCCGGAAGGCATCGCCACGGCCAAAACGAACGCCGATATGCATGCCGCCATCGACAAGGCGGTCAAAGCGATGATCGCCGACGGCACCATGGACGCCATCATGGCCAAGTGGGGGGTTAGCTCGAAATAAGCCGGGCGCCCGACCCGCAGCAGCGCCTCGCCGCCCGGGCGAATCAGGGGGGGTAGATCGCCGATCTACCTCCCCTGCCCTACTCGGGATAGCGGTCGGCGAGGCGGCCTTCGCGCGTGAAGAGGAAGCGCAGGAGCAGGGCGGGGTATTCCAGTGCCCAGTAGCTGGCATAGGCCACCGCGAGCACGGCGCCCAGCAGCACGAGTGTGACGAACGGGAAGGTGACCGGGTTCTCGAAAATCAGGAGGTTGCTGTCCGCGAGGGCGATCAGGATCGGCTCGTGCCAGATATAGAGACTGTAGGAGACGACGCCCAGGAACTGGAGCGCGGGCCAGGACAGCATCCGCTCCCAGGGCGAGCCGCGCGGGCCCAGCACCGTCGACGCCAGAAACAGGGTGGCGCCCACCCCGGCGAGGGTGTGGAAGTAGAGCCAGACTGGTGGGCTGATCTCGCGCAAGCCGAAGGTGACGGCCAGCAGGAGCGCCCCGATGATCCGCAACAGGGCGGGCACCGGCGCGGCAAATTGGGGCCGGCCGCGGCTGGCGACCACCGCCACCGCCAGCAACATGCCGAGGGCAAACGTATCCAGCTTGGCCGGCAGGCTGAAGTAGACCGGCCAGTTGTCCTCGGGGATCTGGAGGACGTAAAAGGCCAGGCCCTTGTAGACCAGGCTGCCCCCGACCAACGCCAGGCAGGCGGCCGTTAGCCAGGCCAGGCGCCCGCCGGGCGTGACGATCCGGCCGCAGACGCCGTAGAACCAGGGGCCGGCCAGGGTGATCAGCAAGTAGAACAGCATCTCCACGGCCAGGGACCAGGCCGGCCCGATGGTCCAGAAGATATGCACCTGATCGAAGACCTGCGTAAAGCTCAGGTGCAGCAGCAGGTCATACCACTGCTCCGGCCCGCCCGTGTAGCGAAGCACCCAGACGACCAGGATGGCCAGGTAGTAGAGCGGGATGATGCGGATGACGCGGCGCACCAAGAAGCCCCGGGCCGACTGGGGCCGGCGCTGCTCCACGGCGGCCCGCGCGAACGGCAGGAAGATCAGGAAGCCGGAGAGGGCGAAGAACCAGGCCACGCCCGCCTCCAGGTTGCGCAACAGCAGGTGAGCCGGCGTGCCTTCGTAGACATAGGTGGCGCCGACGCGCGAGTGCTGGTAGGCGTGGAACAGCACAATCCCCAGGGCGGCCACCCCACGATAGGCCTCAAGTTCCTCGAAGCGGCCTTGCTCGGCGGCGCCTTCCGGTTTCGTCGTCATCGTGGGGGGCCTGCCATCACGGTTGCCCCTGGGCCGGGGGCGGGGGAGCCGGGCGCGGGGTCACCTTCCAAGAGCGTTCGTACATCAATTCCTTGATTTGGGCGACGCGGGCGATGGTGTTCTTGAACTCGGTGTAGAACAGGCTGGCCAGCACCAGGTAAAACAGGAACCAGCGCGGCCGGCGCCGGATTTCGGGCGCGGCCAGCAGGTAAGCGAAGAGGAACTGGCCCGGACCCACGCTGAAGGTAAACAGGCTCATCATCACCCAGGCCGGCACTAACCAGTTGAGGTGCTGCGGGCCGCCGGCGCGCAGCATCCAGTAGCCCAGGATGGGGAACATCTGGATCGAGAGCCAGGGATAGATCTCCCGCCAGATCAGCAGGTGGAAGATCCCGAATTTTTGCCGGGGGCTCAGGTGCGGGGAAGCCAGGCCCTGTCGGCAGTGCTTGAGCGACACCTGGAACCAGCCTTGGGCCCAGCGCATGCGCTGGTGCCAGGTGGCCTTGATCGTGGTCGTCGCCAGTTCGCGGGAGACAAGATAGGGGTCCGAGGCGATGCGGTGCCCGGCCTCCAGCGCGCGCATCGACGAGTCGATGTCCTCGGTCAGCATGGAGCCGCGCATGCGGATCTGGCGGAGCAAGGCGGTCTGCCAGTAGCCGTTGGAGCCGCCGAAAATGGCGAACGTGTGCAGGCGCGCCCGGCCGGGATGGCTCACAGCATAGATCGCCTCGAATTCCACCGCGACCAGGCGCGCCATCCACGAGGCCGCGCCGTTACGCACCAGGCAGTGGCCCTGGACCACGTCATAGCCGTGCGACAGCCAGCGCCAGGCCCGCTTATAGCTGCCCGGCATGGGGTGGTGGTCGGCGTCGAACACGCCCACGAACTCCCCGCTCACCACCGCCAGGGCCGCGTTCACGTTCTGGGCCTTCGAGGTGCTGCCGGGCACGCGTAAGGGCAGAAAGCGCGGAGCGCGCGCCGCCAGATCGCGCAGCACCGTCTCGATCGGCATGTCGCGCGGGGTATTATAGGCCAGGATAATCTGCAGCGGCGCGGGGTAATCGATCGCCAGGAAGGCCTCGATCGTGTCCACGACGGTCGCGGCCTCATTGGGCAGATAAGCGGCGATGATCGCGCTCGCCGGCGGATAGGGCGCGCCGGGTGCGGCGGGCGGCTGATCGGGATCCAGCGCCAGCAGGCCCTCCATCCAGATGAAATAGCTGGTCAGCAGCAAGGCGGCCGCGACCACCAGGTACATGACTGGCGTAATATCGTAATGTAGGGTGTCTAAGATGGCGTAGAGGCAGAACGGGATGACCAGGCCGAGGATCAGGGTGATGCCGATCTGGATGGGGATGATGAATTGCGTGTAGAGCCGGTCCCACCAGGGCACGTGGTGCCCCACCTGCGCGGCCCGCTGCTGGGCCAGGGCGGTGTCCAGCGCGGGAGTGTACTCCTGGGGCCGCAAGTCCAGCAGGGTGGCCGCGTAATTCTGGGCCACCCGCGCATGGTCGCGCAACGCGTCCAGGGGCAGGGCGGTGGTGAACGGCGCGAAGCCCAGGGTGGGCGTGAGATTCAGCCGCTCGCCGGCCGCCGTAAACGTATGCCCCATGATCCGCCGGCCGATGCCTTCCAGGTGCGCCGCCGCGGGCGCGGCGGCGGTCTCGGGCAGCAGGATCATGAACCGCCCGCTGCGCTCGCGCGCCTGAATGGCCAGGGGCCAATCCGCGGCCCGCAGCAAGGCCCCGACCTGCTTGGCGATCTCCGCCGCGGCGCGGCGGCCCAGGCGCTCCGCCACCCGGGGCAATTCGTCCAGTTCCAGGTAGGCCAGCACGCCCGGCGGCCCGTGCCGGCCCGCCCGGGCCACCTCGCGCACCAGCTCGTAAATGAAAGCCTGCTCGCTGAACAGCGCCGTCTGGTGGTCGCGCGGCAGGAGATCGCAGGGCATTGGCGGCCGCTCGACGCGGGCCCGGACCCGGGCCAGCAGTTCGGGCATCGCGAAGGGCGTGGGCAAACAGTCGTCGGCGCCCAGGGTCAGGCCGGCCAAAGTCTCCTTTGCGGGCCAGGGGTGGGTCAGTAACATCACCGCGATCGCTCGCAGGGTGGGATCAGCGCGCACCTGCTGCAGCAGATCCAGTCCGCTAAACTCCGGCAGATCGGTCGTAGCGATAAGCAGATCGGGGGGCGTCGTGGCGACATACTCCAGGGCCATCCGCCCGGTGGACGCCACCACGACCTGGTAGCCGGCGCCGACGAGCGCCATCCGGATCTGCTCACGCAGCCGGTCCTCGCCCACGGCGACGACCACTTGCCCGACGATGTGGGCGGCCGCCGGCACGACCGGGGCGGCGCGTTCAGCGCCCGGAGACGCATCCAGGCTCCCGATCCGCGGCGCGGCGGCGAGCACCGGCTCGTCCGCCTGCTGGGCGATGGCCATCTCCAGCGCCTGGCGGGCAGCTGTCCGGAGGTCGGCGACGGTCGACGTCCCACGGAAAGACGCGATCCCCACCCGGGGGGTCAACGGAATCGACACATTGTCGACAATGAATGGCTCGCCGACGATGCGGCGCACCAGGCGGCGCAGGGGGATCCGCGCGGCCCGAAGGTTCGTCGCCGGCAGCAGGATCAAGAAGTGCCCGGCCGCGTCGTGGGTGGCGCTGTCCAGCAGGCGGGTGTTTTTCTCGATGCGCTCGGCGATATGCCGGGCAATCAGGATCTGCTCGCGCAGGCTGAGGTGGTCACGCAAGGCCACCAGTTCCTCCAGGTAGAGGAAGGCCAGGCAGCCCGGCGCGCCGCCCCGCTCGATACGCGCCTTTTCGCGGTACAATTCTTCTTCAAAGACCCGTTCGCTGAGCAACAGGGTCTGCCGGTTGTGGGGCAGCAGATCGCGGGGCACCGGCGGCCGATCCATCCGCACCCGCACCCGAGCCAGCAGTTCGGCCATATGGAAAGGCTTGGGCAGGTAATCGTCGGCCCCCAATTCCAGGCCGGCCACCATATCCTCCGTCGTGCCGCGCCCCGAGAGCAGCAGCAGCGGCACCGCGCGCAGAGCCGGCGCGGCCCGCATATGGCGCACGAGGTCGAAGCCATCCAGATCGGGCATGTTGACATCGGAGATCACGAGATCCGGAGTGACCTCGGCCAGCCGGGCCAGGGCCTCGCGCCCCGTCGCCGCCGCGGTCACGTCGTAGCCGACCCGGCGTAAGGCCAAGGTCAGCAGGGTGCGGATCTGGGATTCGTCCTCGACCAACAGGATCGTCTCACGCAGGGTAGAAGGATCAGGACTCATGGACGCCCTCGATTGCGATAACCAGGCTAATGCGGGCCGCTGCGTTTCTGCGCCTTGCGGCGTTGCCAGAGGATCAACCCGGCGACCAGCACCACCAGCCCCACCAGGGTGCCGACGGCGGGGATCAGCCAGGGATTGCGGTCGATCTCCGTCGGGCTGACCAGCAGCGTGGTCAACGGTACCGGTGTCCCGGCGGATACCGCGGGGCGCGTCGTGTCCAGGGACGTCGCCGTGCCGTCTTGGTCGACGACCAGGACGTTCCCCCGGTAGTGACCGATATAGAGCGCGCGGCCGATCGCGTCGGCCACGGCCGCCCACAAGGCGGGGCGGCTGTAATGCACATCCAAGACCGTGCGGTCGGCGTTCCAGGGCGAGACCAGTTCTTGCGCCAACCCCAGGTCGCCAGCATCGGCGCCGGCGAAGACCACGCCCCACGCGGTATGCAAGGTGCGCGCGGTGGCGCTGTCCCAGTGAATCGGTAGCGTGGGGCTCAGGGCGGTGCTGAGCGGGTTGCGTTGCGGCCCGCCGATCAGGATCAGGTCGGCGCCGTCGCGGGCCGCGCCCAATTGGCCGACGGAGGCAATCCGCGGCGGCGCGCCGTCGAGCGGGGTGAAGCGGCTCAACCCCGCGACCAGGGACAAGGCCAGCGACTGGTCTTCGGGGGCCGCATCGTCGGGCAGCACCACCCAGGCCGGGTCGGCCGCGCTGCCGGCAAACGGATAGGGGTAAAGCGACAGGTCGGTCCGCCGATAGACCCCGGTAGCATAGGGCACCGTCAGTTCGGAGCGGGCGTAGATCGTGCCCCAGGCGTCGGTAGGATCGGTAAAGGTGCATTCCTCGCGTTCGCGCGCCAGGTGGAGGGCAAAGCGGAACTCCAGGATGTTGTCGCCGGGCACCCAATCGGTGCGCGGCAACGTGATCACAGCCGACCCGATTTGCGCGGTATCGGTGAGCGGCAGCGAGGCGATCTCCAAGCCGTTGAGCCGCACGGTAAGCGAGGAGCGTTGCGGCTGCAAAATGCGGGTGTAGTTGTAGTACAACTGCACCTGGCCGTCGCCGGTGAGCGTCCACCCGGCCGGCACAAACAGGCGATAGCTCAAACTTTGGGTGCCGAGGCCATAGGCGGTCTGGTCGGCGAAACCCAGGTCGTGCAGGGTGGTCGAAACGCCGGCAGCCGGCGATGGCAGCGGGGTGCGCACCGGTAGCGCGGTCGTCGGGCCAATGCGGGCGGTCGCCCCCGGTAACAGGGGCAAGCGGGCCGGATCGAGCAGCGCCCGGGCGGCGTTGAGCAGCGCCTGGTCACTGCCCCCGGTCACCACCAGGGCAATGCCGTCGGGATGCCAGGGGCCGGGGGCGAGCGCCAGAATGCCCGTGTCGTCGGGCACGGCACTTCCCTGGAGCGCATAGGTGGGGGTCAGGGGGCCGCTGGGCTGGATACCGACCACCGGCAGATGGGCCGTCGCGAGCCGTTCGCGCAGATCGGCCGCGCCGATGTAGATGACCGCCGCATTGCCCAGTTCCGGGCCAGGTGCCGCGCCCGCAGGCAGCACCTGCAGGCGGGTGCCGGCAAAGCCCGCGGCCTGGCCCAGGCCGGCGGCGAGCATGGTCGCGGCCTCCCAATCGGCCGGTTGGGGTTGGCGGGGCAGCGCGAACACGATCGGCCGCGCCACCGGGGGGGGTTGCACCAAGGCCGATCGCACATCCTGGAGCCGCAGCATACTCGGGTCGGGGGTATAGACCAGGTGCAACCGCGACTCCGTGCCGATGACCACCCACCCGGCCGCATCGTCCGGGGGCGCGCAGGGTCGCGCGCTGGTGAAGACGGCGGCCTCGATATTGAACGTCAGCAGGCCACCGACCGGCTGCGTGATCGGCACGGCGACCGTCAGCTGGGTGCCCGCCGCCAGCTCGGGGGTCAGGCGCACGCTGGTTAACGGGGTGGCGCCCAGGCGCACCGTTAGCACGGCACGATCCGCCAGGACCAACGGCGAATAGCGCAACATCAGACGGAGTTCGGTGCCCGGCCGGATGAGCCAATGCGGGTAGAGCGGAAACGCCAGCGTGCGGATACTGCTGGTCCCACTGCCCTGCAGGGTAATATCTTGCGCCGGCTCCTCGGATGTGAGCGGCAGATCGAGCACCTGGGTCCCCGGCGGCGGGGGCGGCGCGGTGGCGCTCGCCGGTCGCTCCCCTACCCTGGCTGTGAAGATCAGGAACCCACTGATAATGAAGAGTGCCCACACTCCCCGCCGCGGCCGCTGCGGCGGGCGCTTGCAGGCAGGCGATGCCAAGATTGTCATACGTCACAGCTGCCAACTCGCCGACGTAGGCGCTTATCGATGACCTTGCTTGCTAGTTGCAGCCCCGGGGAATCTCGCCTACAATGCTGGAGACGTGTTCAAGCCCCTTCAGCCCTGTAGCGGAGGCCCCCGTGGGCGAGAAGTAAAAGACGGCTATAACTACTACAACGAAATTCGATGTGGTTTGATAGGGCTTCCGGTGTCGTCTTTTCCTGACGCAGCGCCCGACTCAGCACCCGATGCTGGTCGTCAATCCAGGTGAAGGGCTGTGGCTTCCGTGCTCACCAGAAATGTGTTACAATCAGACCACCGCTAAGAGCACAGGGCGACACCCTGCCGGCCGGCCCCGTCCCACGAACCCTAGCTAACGCCGGGGGGTAGGATTCAGATTTCTTCACCAACAGATCGGGGGACCCGCGATGCAGTTTGACTGGGGCTTTATTGCCGCCCACTTCTTCGATCGATCGCTGATCGACGGGGCGGTCATGACCATCTTCCTCTCGGTCGTGGCCCAGGTGGCCGGTGTGCTGCTCGGCCTGCTCGCCGCGCTGATGAAGCTGAGTAAGAACCCGATCCTGAACGGGATCGCCAGCTTCTATATCTGGCTCTTCCGCGGCACCCCCCTGCTGGTCCAGCTGATCGTCTTCGCCACCGGGCTGTACGAGATCGGCATCCACCTCGAATTGCTGGCCGCGGCCCTGCTCGCCCTCAGCCTCAACGAGGGGGCGTATATGGCCGAGATCGTGCGCGCCGGCATCGAGAGCATCGATCCCGGCCAGATGGAGGCCGCCAAGTCGCTGGGCATGACCTATGGCACCGGCATGCGCCGCATCGTCTTGCCGCAGGCAGCGCGGGTGATTTTGCCGCCGCTCGGCAACGAGTTCAACAACATGCTCAAAAGCTCGTCGCTGGCCTCGGTGATCAGCATCAAAGAGCTCCTGGACAAGGCCGGCGACCTCAACCATCTCTACTTCAAGACCCTGGAAACCTTCATGATTGTGTCCTGTTACTACCTGGCCATGACCACCGTAGTGACCGTGGTCCAGGGCTGGACCGAAAGCCGGCTGGGCGATCGCCGCGGCCAGGAGGCCGTGCCCACCTTCTGGGGCCGGCTGCGGACCAATGTCCTGAGCACCACGCGGTTCGCCGGTCGCCGTTGAGAGGAGATCCGTCACATGACTACCGACTATCGTAGCGTGGCGCCCGGCAGTGATCCGATCGTGCGGGCCGAGGATGTGCATAAGAGCTTCGGGCGCACGGAGGTCTTGCGGGGCATCAACCTGACGGTCAATCCGGGCAAAACCGTGGTGCTGATCGGGCCGAGCGGCTCCGGCAAAACGACTTTCCTGCGCTGCATCAACCACCTGGAGAAGATCCAGGGCGGACGGATCTATGTGGGCGGCCGGCTGATCGGCTACCGCGAAGTCAATGGGCGCATGGTCGAGGACAGCGAGCGCAATACGGCTGCCCAGCGCGCCCGCATCGGCATGGTCTTCCAGCGGTTTAATCTCTTCCCGCATATGACCGCGCTGGAGAACATCACCGAGGCGCCGGTGCAGGTCAAGCATCTGCCCAAGGTTGAGGCCACCGCCATCGCGCGCGATCTCCTGGCCAAAGTGGGCCTGGCCGACAAAGCCGACCGCTACCCGCGCCAGCTCTCCGGCGGCCAGCAGCAACGCGTGGCCATTGCCCGCGCCCTGGCCATGGACCCCATGCTGATGCTCTTCGACGAGGCCACGTCGGCGCTCGACCCCGAGCTGGTCGGCGAGGTGCTGAAGGTGATGGAGCAGTTGGCGACCGAGGGCATGAGCATGGTCGTGGTCACCCATGAGATGAGCTTCGCCCGCGACGTGGCCGACCGCGCCGTCTTTATGGATGGCGGCAAAGTGGTCGAAGAGGGCCCGCCCGCCCAGATCTTCGAGAACCCGCAGCACGAGCGCACCCAGAGCTTCCTGCGGCGCATCCTGTAACCCGCGCCGGTCAGCGCAGGCCGGCCAATGACCAGAGGCAGACCACCGGGTCCGCGGCCGCCGACGCCAGGGTCTGGCCGTCGGGCGCCCAGGTCAGGTGGCCGACGGACCCGGTGTGGCCGCGCAACACCCAGCGCCGCGCCCCGTCGGCCACCTGCCAGAGCCGCACGCTCGCATCAGCCGCCCCGCTGGCGAGCAGGCGCCCGTCCGGGCTGAAGGCCACGCTGGTGACCGAGCCGGTATGGCCGAGCAACGTGTGGTGTACCAGGCGATCGTCGGCCCACCACCACACCTCCACGCTTCCGTCGACAAAGCCGGCGGCCACCAGCCCCTGTGGCGAGATCGCCAGACTAGAGGCATTGCCCTCCTGCCCATAGAAGATCCCCAGTAACTTGCGATCCCGCAGTTGCCAGAGCCAGATGGCCCCGGTGGCGGTCGCCGCCGCCAACGTCTGCCCGTCTGGAGCAAACGACAGGCTGAGCATCTCGGTAACCACCCCAGGCGGCCTGTCGACGCTGAGATAAGCGAGCAGATTGCCCGTGAGCGATTGCCACAAATAGACCTGGTTGAGATCATCCAATGAGGCAAAAATGCGCCCGGTGGGCGAGAGAGTGACTCTATTCGTGATCTCTGATCCGATCGTCGAGTCGTGGAGTAGCTTATGCGCGGCCGTGCGCCAGGCCAGGTTGATGCGATCCGCAAGCAGCTGGCCCTCGGGCAGCGACCAGCGGCGGACGGTGCCGATCGCGTCCACGCCCACGACATTCGCGCCGTCGGGGACGAAAGCCAGCGTGATCACCGGCTGGGCCGATCCCGTCAGGGCTTGCCGCAGCACACCATCGGCCGTCTGCCATAAGCCCACGCCCCCGTTGGCACAACCCACGGCCAACAGCTGCCCATCCGGGGCAAACGCCAGGCTCGTCGCCGCGGCCGGTAAACCGACGACCAACGGGGGCGGGATTGGCAGGAGATCCACGGGCACGGGGTGCCCTGCGGCGGCGAGCGTCCGGGTCGGCTGCTCGTCCGGCAGGGGTAGCACATCCGGCAAGCGGCCCGTCGCTTGCGGGTCACGCAAGGCGCCGGCCGGCGGCGGCAGGCCGAGCAAGTCGGCCCGTAACTCCTGTACGCTGGCGTAGCGGTCCTCCGGCTTGATCGCCATGGCGCGCAGGATCGCGCGGTCCACCGGCAGGGTCAGGGCCGGTTGGTAGTGCCGCGGGGGCAGGAGGGGATCACTCCCTGCGGTGACGCGGCTGATAGCGTCCTCCGGCGTGTGGCCGGTGAGCAGGTGGTAGAGCGTGGCCCCCAGGCTGTACAGGTCGCTGCGCGGGTCCGTGCTCCCCCCCCGCCCGTACTGCTCCAGCGGCGCATACT
>DATGEF010000410.1:0-3980 GCA_035310405.1 Chloroflexia bacterium
GGGCGCCCGCACGTCGGCATAGCGCTGCACGACCGCGGGGAGCGGCTTGTCGGCCTCGGGTATGGTGGCGTCGCCGGTCCCCGCGGTGGGATCGTCCGTGGCGGTCGCCGCCTGGGTGCCCGTGCCGGTGCCGGCGTCGAAGCCCCGGCTCTGGACCTCCTGATTGGGCAGGCCCTTGGTCCCGCCGCCCATCCCGACCAGGAAGGCCGCAAAGGCGGGCGTGCCGCCGGGCGGGGGGGCCGCCCAGGTCCCGCCCCCGCCGCTCGGGTTGGTGCTGGTGCGGAGATGGGGCGCCAGGGCCGCCTGGAGCGGGGCCACCAGCGCGTCGGGCACGTTGCCCAGCAGGAGAATCACCTGGTCCTGGTCCCAGTCCTGCTGGTACAGGGGGATCTGCGCGGCGGGCACGCCGGCGGTCGTGAGCACCTGGACCAGGCTCAGGCCGGTGCTGTCCTGGATGCGGATCAACGGGCCGAACTGGCGCACGCTGGCCTTCAGCCGATTCGGCATGGTGCGGACGCAGATCTGGGCCTGTTTCACGAGATCGCCGGCGCCCGGCACGGCGGCGACGGCCTGCAGGGCGGCGAGCAGATTGTCCGGGGGCAATACCCCCACCAGCAAGCGCGTGTTCATAGGCATCCTGCTCCTTTCATGTGCGGCCGGGGGGGCGCGTTTCCCCGGGCCGCTTGGATTATAGCACGAAGCGGGACCACTGGCGACCCATCTCCCAACGCGGGGCTGGGACGAGTTTTGAGTTTTGAGTTCTGAGTTGGCTGGTTCCTGGTCACCGGTCACTCGTCTCCCAATCCAAAATCCAAAATCCCCAATCCAAAATCGAGCGCCCGCCCTTGACAAGCGCGGGTCTGGTGGGCTATAGTAGGCCGCCATGACGACTCTGCTTGCCGCCCCGTCCCGCGCGCCGTTACGGGTGCAATTGATCCCGACCCCCATGGATACCGCCTGGGACCGGTTCGTGGCGGCGGATGCGGCGGGCCACCTGCTGCAATCCTGGGCCTGGGGGGCGTTCAAGGCCGGGCAGGGTTGGCAGCCGGCGCGCCTGGGCGTGCGCCGGCCGGACGGCGCCCTGGTCGCCGCGGCGCAGGTCCTGTTCCGCCGGCCGGTGCCCCATACCCCCGTCGCCGTGGCCTACGTGCCCCGCGGGCCGGTCGCGTCGCTGGCCGAGGGCACCCCGGCGACGGTCGCGCTGCTGGCCGGCCTGCACGCCCTCTGCCGCCGCCGGGGCGCTATCTTCCTCAAGATCGAGCCGAACGTGCCCGCCGGGGCGCCTGTCGCGCGCGCCCTGGCCGCCGCCGGGTTCCAGCCCGCCCGCCGCGTGCAGCCGAGCCGCACCCTGCTGCTCGACCTGCAGCCCGACCAGCCGGAAGAGACGCTGCTGGCCGCGATGAAGCCGAAAACCCGCTATAATATCCGCCTGGCCCAGCGCCGGGGGGTGACGGTCCGCCCCGCGGCCGGCGCCGCGGACCTGCAGCAGTTTTATGATCTGCTGGTCACGACCGGCCAGCGGGACGCCTTCGCGGTGCATAGCCTGGACTACTACCGGGCCGCGCTGGATCGCTTCGCCGCCGGCGCGGCGCCGGACGCCGCCCGCCCGGTGGCCACGCTGCTGCTCGCCGAGCACCCGGACGGCGCGGGCGCCCCCCTGGCCGGCCTGCTGGCCTTCGCCTTCGGGGCCGAAGCGATCTATATGTACGGGGCCAGCGCGGACCGTGGGCGCGAACACATGCCGGCCTACTTGTTGCAATGGGCGGCCATGGGCTGGGCGCGGGCGCGCGGGTGCCGGCGCTACGATTTCTGGGGCATCCCGGACCACCCGGAGGCCGAGGCCCCGGCCGCGGGCGAGAACCCCAATGTGCGCCAGGGGCTCTGGGGCGTCTATCGCTTCAAGCAGGGCTTTGGCGGTGTGGAACGCGACTATGCGGGCGCCTGGGACTTCGTCTATCGCCCGCTGGCCTACCGGCTCTACCAGCACTACCTGCGCCGCACGGGCCGGGAGGAATAGGGCCAAGTGATACTTTAGCGGCGCATCCGTTAGAAATAGTGTGGACCGATTGATGACAACTGCTCAGCGATCGTGGGCGCCCCGCCGGCCGGTGCGGGGGCGGGTCCTGGTTCTGGCCCTGGCCAGCCTGGCGCTGCTGGCGCTGTGGGCCGCCCCGCAGAGCCGGCTGGCCCGGCTGCCCGCGCCCACGCTGCCCGGCCGGCTGGTTTACACCGTGGCCGGTAACCTCTGGAGCTGGCAGGGTGGCCCCCGGCAGCTGACCACCGGCGGCCACGACGGGGCGCCCGCGATCGCGCCGGACGGGCAACAGATCGCCTATGTCCGCTACGACGACAGCTTCTCCGACCTCGTCGTCGCGCCGCTGGCCGGGGGGGCGCCGCAATTCCTGACCAACAATCGCCCCAGCGCCGAGACGGGCAGCCATCCCTATGTCCAGCAGGCGGTCTGGGCGCTGGACCCGGCCTGGGCGCCGGCCGGGGATCGGCTGGCCTATGTCTCCGACCAGGGCACCGATGCCCCCGTGCTCTGGATCATGACGCCGGCCGGCGCGAACCCCCACTCCTTGCAGACGACGCCCCCCAATCCGCCGATCGAGCGGCCGCGTTGGTCGCCGCAGGGCACCGCCATCCTGGCGACGAGCATGGGCAGCGGTAAGGACGAAGTCTGGAGCCTGAACCTGGACACGAGCGTCTGGAACGAGGTCGCGGCGCCGCCGGATGGGGCCTACGACGGCGCCTGGTCGCCGGACGGCACCTGGGTGGCCTATGCCGGGCGGACGGGGGCCCAGACCGATCTCTGGATCGTGCCGGCCGATCGCTCCGCGGCGCCGGCGCAACTGACGCACCTCGGCCGCGTCCGCGCGCCCGTCTTTGCCCCCGACGGCCAGCACCTGGCCTTCCTGGCCGAAAAAGACCAGCGCTTCCAGATCTTTGTCGTGGACCTGACCCTGGCGCAGGGCGCCTACCAGGCGGGGAGTCCCCAGCAGGTGACGGACGGCGCCGACGGGGTGGACGCCGCGGCCGGCCTCGCCTGGGGCAAGTAGGGCGGGCCGCGGCCCCAACACTCGGGCACAAAAAAGAACAGCTCCGAAGAGCTGTTCTGGGGAGAGGACGGGGCGGGCGGGAACGAGGGGCCGCCCGCCCCGCCGCGGGCGGTTGTTATTTCTTGGCGGTGGCGGGCGCGGCCGCTTTGGCGCTGCCGGCGGCCGCCGCGCCAGCGCCGATGCGGAAGACCTTGGTGCCACACGTCGGGCAGGTGCCCTGCGTGGCCGGCCGGCCGTTGGCCATCGTGACCTGTTGCGGATTCTTGATCTCGACCTTTTTCCGACACTTGACGCAATAAGCTTCTGTAGCTGCCATTTGAGGATGCCTCCTTATGTTAAAGCGCTAGCCCCCCCTCACAATTGAGAGTGAGCTCTCGTGCGTGCGCCGCGGCGGTCCGGCCGCCCGCGGTTGCGCCCTGGTTGGCCGGCCCCACCGTCACCGGTGCCGGGCAGCAAACGAAGACCCGGTCGTACGCGCCCGGCCGGGGGCCGCGCGGCGGGCTAATGCACTTCCTCCGCCCCCTGGGCCTGGAGGACCTGCACCACCGCCGCGCGAGTAAGGTGATCGGTGTGGACCGAGAGCAGGACATCGCCGCGGGCGACCCGTCCGGCCAGCGCGTGGGCTCGGTCCTCCGTGACGCCCGCGTCGAGGAGGGCGCCCACGATGCCGCCGGTGGCCCCCCCGGCCAGCAGGCCGGTAATCGCCCCCACCAGCGGGCCCGCGGCGATGATCGGCCCGAGCCCGGGGATCGCCAACGCCGCCACTCCCACCAATAAGCCGGCCAGGCTGCCGAGCATGGCCCCCCGCCCGGCGGTGACATGCGGCTCCGTGCTCGCCGAGGCGGCGCCGGCGGCCGCGGTCGGGTCGCCGGCATCCGGGATGGGGTCGCGGGTCACCAGCGAGATCGCGGCCGGCGAGAT
>DATGEF010000411.1:0-5990 GCA_035310405.1 Chloroflexia bacterium
GGGCCAGATCTCGCCGATCAAGGGGCCGGTGCTGTTATCGGCCTTGGCCGCGGGGCGGAAGGCCTGCCAGTAGTTGTGGTGGAACGAGGCGTCGTCGGCCACGTCGAAGCGGAAGCCGCTGGCGCCCAGGTTGTACCAGAACTTGGTCACGTCCTGCGTCACCCCGGGTGGCAATTGCGTATCGTTGGCGGCGCCGAAGATATAATCGCGGACGGCAGTCTGAGTCTTGTCCATGACCGCCAGGCTGGAATAGCCGTACCAGCCGTTGTAGCTCGTGTCGTCGCACGGGATGTTGTTGTTGTTCCAGCTATACCAGGGCCGGAAGAAGGAGGTCAGCGATTCACAGGCGCCGTCGCTGGCATAGCGGTGGTAGCGGTCGAAGTAGAGGCTGTCGGACGACGTGTGGTTGTAGACCCCGTCCAGGATCAGATGGATGCCCCGGGCGGATGCGGCGGTCGCCAACGTCTGAAAGAGGGCGGGGTTGCCCAGGTAGGGGTCGACGGCCTCGTAGTTGTCGGTATCGTAGCGGTGGTTGCTGGCCCCCTGGACGATCGGCGTGAAGTAGATGTCCGTGATGCCCTGGTTCTGCAGATAGTCGAGCTTATTAATCACGCCCTGCAGGTCGCCGCCGAAGAAGTCGCGGTTATAGAAGCCGGTCACCCGCCCATCTTCGGGCGGCTCATTCCAGGTCGTGTGCAGGGTCGCGGTGATGCTGCCGTAGAAGAACCGGCTGTTGGGCAGGGGATCGTTGCTGGTGTCGCCGTTGCGGAAGCGGTCCGGGAAGATCTGATAGATATTCGCGTTTTGCAGCCAGGCCGGCGTGGTGAAGGCGGGATCATAAACCGTCAGTTGGAAGCTGTTCGCCGGCTCGGGGCTGTGGGCCGGCGTGCCGGGGCCGCCCTGGTGCAGGTTGTCGTGGTCGTCGGCGTAATCGTCGGTGTACCAATCGGTGATGCTGCCGGCCCCGCCGTTGATCCCGTCGTTGCCGCGCAGCAGCTCCCACTTGTAATACCAGATCGTCGGGAAGTTGGGTAAGGTGACGGCCTGCTGCCAGTAGTCATAGGTGCCGTCGTTCGAGATATAGGGCACCGTGTAATTGAGCACCGTGCTCGACTCGTGATCGGCGTTCAGCTGGTAGACCTTTAGCACGACCGTCGTGACATTGTAGTGGGCGGTGCGGAAGCGGAGCGTGACGCCGGCGCCCTCGGGCTGGGCGCCGAAGGGGCTGCGGTAATAGCTGTTGAAGGTGTCGTGCAGGAGTTCGTTCCAGTGGATATCGGTGACGGTGTAGTTCCAGTTGAAGCCCGTCCAATCATAATACCCGCCGGATTGATTACGGACGACCAGCTGGTACTGGACATATGTGCCGGAAGCTTGCCCGGGGATGTCGACATACCAATCGGCCGGGGGGTGGCCGGTATTATCATAGGTGCCGCATAGGATGGTGTAGTTGCTGCCGATGTTATATTGCAGGCAGGCGGATTCGCCGGGCACGGTATCGCTGTTGATCCAGACCCGCACGGTCTGGTTGGGCGTCGGCTGGGCGGACTGTTGGGCGACCCAGCTGATGAAAGTCGCCGCACTGGCCGGGCGCGCCGGCCCCAGCACGGTGAGGGTGAGGGCGAGCACCCCCAGACCGGCGATAAGACCGGCCCGGCGCCAACGCGCCGCCCTCCCCGGGCGGCCGGACAAAGCAAGAGATCGGAGCCTGATTCGGAACATCCTGCGTACCTCTTCGTGCCTGCTACTGCGCTACAGCTCTGCAAACACCAGCGTCGCGCCCCGGTGGTAGCGTGATAATCTCTTGAATTGTACCCCTCCGGCCGCCGCGCTGTCAAATAACGCACTGCAGGCGCGTTAACGCACTATACCCCCCAATACTCACTTGACCCGCCAGAGCCGCACCGTGCCGTCTTCGCTACCTGAGGCCAGCGTCTGCCCGTCGGGACTGAAGGCGATGCTGGCGACGAAGTTCGTGTGCCCTTCGAGCGTGCGCACCAATTGGCCATCACTCACCCGCCAGAGCCGAATGACGGGATCGAGGTGAGGCTGCAATAGGGGGAACGCCTGCGAAGAATCCAACGCGTCGGGATCGTGACGGCCCCCCGCCGCCGCCACGATCTGCCCGTCGGGACTAAACGCCACACTGCCCACAGCATACTGGGGATCGGGCAGTGTCTGCCGCAACTGCCCACTGGCCACGTTCCACAACCGAACCACGTGGTCCTCGCCATAATAGCCACTCGATCCGCCATTAATATAGGATGCGCCACTCCCGGCGGCCAGCGTTTGCCCATCAGCGCTGAAGGCGAGGGTTTGGACCGCATCCGCATCCCAGTTACCATTGGTAGTGGCCCCTGCTGGGTTCAGCGTGCGCAGAAGCTGCCCTGTATCCACCCGCCAGAGACGAATCGCCCGGTTGCTGCTCGCCGCAAGGGTCTGCCCATCGGGGCTAAAAGCCAGGGCCGTGGTGCCGGCATCACGATGACCCGCGGCGCCACCCACGCCGATCGCGCTCTGGGGGCTGCCCCGGCCTAAGATGTGCAGGAGCTGGCCATCGGACACCTGCCAGAGATAAATAGTCGTTGCGTCCCCGGCAGCGAGGAGCCGGCCATCCGGGCTGAAGGCGCCACTGCTCAGGTCCCCACGGGTCGCGCCCTCTAAAAGGGTCAGGAGGTGACCATCGTTCACCCGCCAGAGGTGGACTTGGGTGAGGGGGCCGACCGCCGCCAGCACCTGACCATCGGGCCGGAGAGTAAGGGCGCGTAGTACTTTAGGCCCAGCGGGCCAGGCCCGGATCAGGGCCCCATCCCGCCCTTGGCGGAGTTGGATCGTGCCATCGAGCAGACCGATGGCGAGTTCTTGCCCCGCAGGGGTGATGGCCACGGCCTCCACGGGCGCGCCAACCGACCAGGTCTGGAGCAGCGGATTGGCTAGGCGGGCGAGGGCCAGGACGCCGATCAAGGCCAGCCCCCCGGCCAGGGGCACCCCCCATAACAACCGCCCGCGCCGTTTTGCGACCTTCCCCATATCCTGCATGCGCCTATTATAGTACTGGCTGGGGGTCAGGACATGCGCAATCCTACCCGTATGCGCCGGGCGGCTCGCGCGATCTGCAATCAGGTACTTTTACCTGGGTGCTCAGCCGCTTTTTGCAACCCGCCGGCCCGCCGGAAGGCTGGGCCGGCGCATTTCTAACACCCCTTCCCTGGCCGGGCGGTCAGGGGTAGGTTTTTTGGCTTTTGTGCGTAATCTGAGTTAGCTCCCTGGATTTGCCGAGGGGGTAGTGGCACGGCGTGTCGTGCCTGGTGGGATGTGGGTGTGCTCCCCACCAGGCACGGCACGCCGTGCCGCTACGCCGCTTCCCCTAGCGCTACCCAAAAGGGCCAATGGAGGGGTGGCGGATGAGGGCCGGGAATCGAGAAAACCGACCCTGAAAGCCCGGCCAGGGAAGGGCCGCCGCCGGCCGGGTCGGGGATGGTGTGTTCAGTGCCCCCCTTCCCGCGCATGGGAAGGGGGGCAGGGGGGTTAGGAGAGTCCCGGGTCGGCTGGGCCAAACGCTCTAGCGGCCCACGGCCTGGCGCCGGCGCCGCGTCAGGGCGTCGAGCGTGACGGCCAGCAGCAGCACGAGCCCCGTGATCATATACTTGATCGGCGATTCGAGAGCCAGCAGGTCCATCCCGTTGGAGATCGAGCCGATCACCAGCACGCCGAGCAAGGCGGCCCAGACACTGCCACGCCCGCCGAACAGGCTGGTGCCGCCGATGACGGCCGCCGCAATCGCGTTCAGCAGCAGGTCGCCGCTGCCCGAGGATTGATTGACCGCCAACAGGCGGGAGCCGCCGAGGATGCCGCCGGCTGCGGCCAGCGTCGAGCAGAGTGCGAACACGGCGATCCGGATGCGGTCCACCGGGATACTGGCCCGGCGCGCCGCTTCCGCGTTGCCGCCGACGGCGTACACATGCCGGCCGAAGGCGGTCCGCCGGGTCAGCAGATCGAAGACGATAATCAGGCCGATGAAGAGGACGAGGGCAGCGGGCAGGCCGCGATCGGCGTTCAAGACGGCGATGACCCCCAGGATGCCGGCCGCGACCAGCACGAGCTGCACGGCGATCACCTGGCGGGACGGGGCGCTTAAGCCGGCCGCCAGGCGCTGTTGCCGGCCCCAGAGGGCGACGCCCCCATAGATGACGATGAACAGGCCCCCCACGATCCAGCCCACCGGGGGTAACCAGAAGGTGCTGGTCAGCCCCACGATAAACTTGTCGCGCAGGTTGACCGTGCCGGTGCCCCCCAGCACGAACAACAGCGCCCCCTGCCAGCCCAGGAAGCCGGCCAGGGTGACAATGAACGGCGGCACGCGCAGCTTGGTGATCCAGACGCCCTGCAGCACACCGATGGCGAGGCCCACGCCCAGGCCGGCCAGCACCGCCAACGGGCCCGGCATGCCGCTTTTGACGTTCAGTACGGCCATGACCGCGGCGCTGAGTCCGCTGACCGCGCCCACCGACAGGTCGATATCGCCCAGCAACAGGACCAGGATGATGCCGACCGACATCGTGCCCATCGAGACATTCTGCAGCAGCAGGTTGGTCAGGTTGACCGGGCTCAGGAAGTTGGCATTCGCCATCTGGAAGATGGCCCAGATCACCACTAGCCCGAGGATGATCGGCAGCGTGCCCAGGTCGGCGTTCGCCAGGCGGCGGCGCAGGCCCCCCAGCACGCCGCCGCTGCCCGACTCGGTGGTGATCAGCCGCGGATCGTTCAACATCGTGCTCATCAGGACCCTCCTCCTTACCCTCCGGCGACCATGCCAGGGGCATCCGCCCCGCCGAATTCCGCGCCGGTGATCGCCCCCACCACCTGTTCGCGACTGGTGCCGCGGACATCAAAGGTGCCGGCGCGCCGGCCCAGGCGCAGCACGCAAATGCGATCGACCACCGCGAACACGTCTTCCAGGTTGTGGCTGATGACAATGACGGCCAGGCCCTTTTCCCGCAGGGTGCGGATCAGCTGCAGCACCTGGTGCGTTTGGGCCACGCCCAGAGCCGCGGTTGGCTCGTCCAGCATCACGACTTTCGAGTTCCACATCACCGAGCGGGCGACCGCCACCGATTGGCGCTGCCCCCCCGAGAGCGCCGCGATCGGCGTCCGCACGTTCGGGATCGATACCGAGAGGCTGCGCAAGACC
The DNA here is from genome assembly GCA_035310405.1 of Chloroflexia bacterium. Classification (GTDB taxonomy): domain Bacteria; phylum Chloroflexota; class Chloroflexia; order QHBQ01; family JAICKM01; genus JAICKM01. The sequence continues at coordinate 5,192 of DATGEF010000411.1, forward strand.
TCGATCGCCCGTTTCTCCATCGCGACTTCGTTCAGCGGTTGCACGACCCCGGGAATCAGGGTGGTCCGTTGCTCGCGGCCCAGGAACAGATTGCCGACGACGTCGAGATTATCGCACAACGCCAGGTCCTGGTAGACGGTCTCGATGCCCAGCGCGGCCGAGTCTTTCGGGCCGCCGATATGGACCGGCCGGCCCTCAAAGCGGATCTCCCCGCCGTCGATGGTATTGATGCCGGAGATGCATTTGACGAGCGTCGATTTGCCCGCCCCGTTATCGCCGACCAGCCCGACTACTTCCCCTTTATAGACTTCGAAGTCCACATCGGTCAACGCCTGGACCGCGCCGAAGCGCTTGCTGATCCCGCGCAGCTCCAACACGGGAGTCCGTATATTATCTGCCATAGATCTCTCCTGGTCTTTTGCGGCCCGTAGGTGGGCCGTCCTGGCCTGGGCGCGCCGCCGCCTCATCTTGGATTGCGGGGAGGTAGGTAGTGGGGAGCACCGCGTCCGCGGGCTCCCCACCACCCAATCTGCTATCGCATGTTCGGGATTATTTGACTCCGGCGGCCGTGCAGGCGGCAGCATAGTCACTGGTGCAGACGTCGGCGACCTTCCAGAAGCCGTCCGCGATCACGGTGTCCTTGATGTTGCCTTTGGTGACCGCGACCGGGGTCAGCAGCACCGAGACGACGTCCACTTTGCCGTTGTTGACCTTGCCGTTGGTCATCGCCGCCGGCGGCGTGACCCCGCCCAGCAGGTCGAACGCCAACTGCGCGGCCTGTTCGGCTTCGGGCTTGATC
>DATGEF010000412.1:0-4941 GCA_035310405.1 Chloroflexia bacterium
CTCAGAAACGGCGCGATCAACTCGTCGAGGCGCTGGCCGGTACGAGGCTGGGCGGTGATCAGCGCGGCCAGCGGGCCCAGGCCTTGGTCGCGGGCGATGCTGGCGCGGGTGCGCCGCTTCGGCTTATAGGGCTGGTAGAGATCTTCGAGCTCGGTGCGCGTCGCCGCGGCCAGCAGCTGTGCGCGGAGCTCGGGCGTGAGCTGGCCTTGCGCCGTGATCTCGGCCAGGATCGTGGTCCGCCGCTGATCCAGCGCCCGGATCGTCTCCAGCGCGGCGCTGACCTGGCGCAGCTGCTCCTCGTCCAGACCCGCGGTCTGCTCTTTACGGTAGCGCGCGATAAAAGGGATGGTATTCCCGCTGTCCAGCAGCTCCATCGCGGCGGCGACCTGCGGCGGGCGTAGTTGTAGGGTGGCGGCCAGGGTCGCGGCATATCGCGGGCCCGGCGGCCCCCCGGGCTCAGCGTGGGTCATGGCCGCCCTCGTCCGCTTGCCAGGGGCCGCTCTTGCCGCCGCTCTTGGCCAGCAGGCGGATGCCGTCGATGTGGGCGCCGCGGTCGACGGCTTTGATCATGTCGTAAACGGTGAGCGCCGCGACGCTGACGGCCGTCAGCGCCTCCATTTCCACCCCGGTCGGGCCCGTGGTTTGCACGTGGGCCTCGACGACCACCCGCCCCCGCGCGGCGCCCGGCGCGGGCTCTTCCAGGGTCAGCGCGACCTGGACGCTGGTCAGCGCCAGCGGGTGGCAGAGCGGGATCAGCTCGGCGGTTTTCTTGGCGGCCATGATCCCCGCGATGCGGGCGACGGCGGCCACATCGCCCTTGGGCGCCTGGCCCGTGCGGATCAGGGCCAGGGTGGGCGCCAGCAGCCAGACCTCCGCGCGGGCGTGGGCCGCTCGGGCCGTGGGCGCCTTCGCGCCGACGTCGACCATTTGCGCCCGCCCCGCGGCGTCGAGATGGGTCAGGTGCGGCGCCGAGTCGTCCATCGCGTTACGGCTGCATCGTGATCTTGGTCATTGTATCGCCGATGGCGATTTTGTCGACCACGTCCATGCCATCGGTCACCTGGCCGAAATTCGAGTAACTGTTGTCCAGGTAATCGGCATCCGTCTTGACCACGAACCACTGGCTGTCGTTGACGGTGGGGCCATGTGCGCCGGTCGACGCCATGCCGACGGCCCCGCGCTTGAACGGCCGGGCATTATACTCGCCCGGGATACTCCCCCCGCCCGTGCCGTTGCCGAGCGGGTCGCCGCCCTGGATGACCCAATTCTCCACGCGGTGGAAGATCTTGCCGTTGAAGTAGCCGGCATTGACTTTGTCGACGAAGTTCTTGACCGTGCCTTTGACCGACGAATCGTCGGTGAACAGACGGATCTTGAAGCTCCCCTTGGGCGTCTCAACCAGCGCCACGCTCCCGGCGGGGGCGGGCCCGCCGCTGGTGACGGCGGGGGCAGGCCCGCCGCTGTTGCCGCTAAGCGCCGGCGCGGTCGCGGTGGGAGCCACGGCCGGGGTGGGCGGCTGGTTCAGGAAGATCGTCCCCAGGAGGATCACGGCCACCAGCACGGCCCCGCCGCCGATGAGGAGCGCGGGCAGGTTGCGGGGTGGCGGGGTCCCCGCCGGCCGGTTCTGTGGCCGGGTGGGGTTCACGCGCACCGGCCCCGCGGACGGGCGGGTCGCGCCGCCGGGCGGGTTGGGTCGCCGCGGGCCGCCCGCCCCCGGTTTGCCGCTGCCCGGCCCCTTCGCGGACGTGTTACGCGGACGATTGCTGCTCATTCACGATCCTTTCCCTACCTGGCGGTTTTGCGCGCCAGACACATGATCGACGATCCATAGGGGATCGTCAGATGGTTGATGGCTCGGCTTTCCAGCCGGACGATCCGGGTCAGCAGCCGGTTGATCGGCGCGGCCGGCACGTGGATATCGGATTGGGCGACGGCCCGATCGCGCGTTTGCCCCCGGCGGCGGCGTAAGCGCACGGCGAGGACGATCGGGAAGAGGATGGTATTCCAATGCGACATGCGCTCGACCGTAAAGCCCGCGGCCTCCACTTTGCGGCGCAGGTCCCGCCTCGTGTAGCGGCGGCCGACGTCGGTGGCCTGGTCGTGCTCCGAGCGCAGAAAGGCGTAGGCCGGCAGGTTGAGAAACAGCCGGCCGTCTGGTTTCAGCACGCGATAGAGCTCGCCCAGGGCTTGCGCTTCGTTCGAGGTGCCGGTGTCGCAGAGCACATCGTTGGAGATCGCCAGGTCAAACTCGCCGTCGGGGAAGGGGATCGCCGTGATCGACCCCTGGCGGACATTGTGCAGCCCGCGCTGGCGGCAGAAGTAGATCGCCGACTCGTTATAATCGAAGCCCTGGGCGTAAAGGTGCCCGGACCGCCGGAGCGCCGCCAACGTCCCCCCCGTGCCGCAGCCCGCGTCCAGGATGTGCCAGGCGCGGCTGTCCGGCCGGGCCAACCCGGTATGGCGGAAGAGCACATCGCGCAGCCCCCGATACCACCAATGCTGGCCCTCGGCGCGGTACATGACCTCGAACTCGCGAAAATCCATCTTAATCCTGCGTGCTGAGGGCGGGATGTAGGGCGTCCGGCAGCCCACTGGCCCCGATCTTCGTCACCGCACTGCCGTTGAGTGCCCGGTCGGCCTCGGTGGGGGCCGGTCCGTCCGGCCGTTGGTAGGGGAAGGTAATCACCGTGCGCGTCCCCGGCCCGTCCGGGTTCGCGCCCATGACCAACCGGCCGCCGAGCTCCTGCTCGCCCAGCCGGCGGACGACTTCCAGGCCCAGGTGGGCATCGCGCACCGCGTCGAAGCCGGGCGCCAGGCCCAGGCCATTATCGGTCACGACCAGCACGACCTGATCGTGCGCCGTGGTCGCCTTGATCGCGACCAGGCCCTCCTCCCGGCCCGTAAAGCCGTGCAGCACGGAGTTGGAGAGCAGCTCGGTGAGCAACAGGGTCAGCGGAAAGGCCTCGCGCGACGAGAGCGTGACCGGCGCGGCTTCGACATGCCAGCGCACGCGCAGGTCCGGCCGGCCCAGGGTGTTGTTGACCACCTCACAGGCCAGGTTGGCGACGGCGCCGACCTCGGTCAGGCCGACTTGCTGGCGGGAAAGCAGGTCATGGACTCGGGCAATCGATTGGATGCGGATGATGCTCTCCTGGAGCGGATGGCGGGCCGCATTGTCGTCGGGCAGCCGGTTAGCCTGCATGCGCAGTAACGAGGCCATGCGCTGCAGATTGTTGCGCACCCGGTGGTGCATTTCGCGCAGCAGCAAGGTCTGCATCTCCAGCCCGCGGCGCGTTTCTTCGTAGAGGTGCGCGTTCTCGATGGCGATGGCCCCTTCGCGGGCAAAGGCCAGGAGCAGGCTGATTTGCTCTTCGCCGAACAAGCGGGGGACACGGCTGTAAATACCGATGCCGCCGACGATGCTCCGGGGCGCCAGCATCGGCACGCAGAGCTGGGTCGCGAACGGCAACCCGTCCAGGTCGCCCGTAATCCAGAGGGGCGTGACGGCGTCCATGCCCACGCCGGGCAGGGTCAGGCTCAGATCGGCGGCCAGGGCCGGTAAGGCCGGGCCGGGCTCGGCCCCCTGGCGGGCGTCGATCCCGATGGGGCGCCCGGCCAGGATCGCGCGGCCGACGATGCTCTGCTGGGGGTCGATCGGCGGCGGCAGGGGAATGGGCGCCTGCTCGCCCGCGCGGGCGGTCTGCCCCTCTTTACTGGTCAGCAAATGCTCGTCCGGGGCGAAGCCGTAGGCGGCCATCGGCACCAGGCGGTGCTCGCGCAGCTCGTAGAACACGGCGGCGTCCGCCGTCATCAGGTGAACGGCCTCGCTGGCGATCAGGTGCGCCACCTCTTGCACATTCAGGGTGGCGGCAATACTCGCCGAGACGCCCTGGAGGATCGTCAGCTCGGCCACTTTCTGGCGCAGGCGCTCGTCGGTATCCCGATGCAGCCGGGCGTTCTCGATGGCGATGGCGACCTCGCCGGCCACCGTCTCCAGAAAGCTGATATCGCGCTCGGTGAAGTGCCGCTCGTCAAAGCTTTGCAGCGTGATGACGCCGACCAGCTTGATCTTCGTAAAGAGGACGATGGGCACGGCCAGGATGGCCCGGGTGCGCTCCTCGCCCGATTCCGGCACATGCATGAACCGATCGTCCTGCCAGCCGTTGCTGAGCGCAAGGGGCTTGCCCGCGCGGGCCGCCCACCCGGTGACTCCCTCGCCGAGTCGCAAGCGGATGCGCCCGATCGCTTCGGGGACCAATCCCCGCGTGGCCCGCAGCACGAGCCGGTCGATCTCCGGCTCATAAATAAACAGGGAGCAGACATCGGTGCGCATCACGGCGATCACATGCTCGACGACGCGGTCGAGGACCTGGTCAAAGTCCAGCGTGGAGTTGGCGGCGGAGTTGATCTTGAAGAGCGCGGCCAGCTCGTCAAGCGCGAGCCGTTGCTCGTCGGCCCGTTTCTCCTGGCCCTGAAAATAGCCGCTGACCAGGGCGGCGATCACCTGGGTGAGCAGATCGTCCAGCTCCTGCCCGATCGCGTGGGCCTCTTCGGCCATCCGCTGGCCGTCCGCGAACACCGTGGCGCGCAAGGTGTTGATCAGGCGCATGGCCTCGGCGACCAGGGCCGGCACTTCGCCCCCCTGGCTGGCCCAGGCCGCGCCCCGCTGGCGTAGCCGGGCCAGCCAGGGCGCATAATCCCCGGTATGGATCGTGTCGGCGATCTCCTGATACTGGAATAACGGCGCCGGGCCGGCCAGGGCCGGCGCGTCGGGCGGCCAGTGCGTAGCCAGAAACGGCAGTTGGGCGTCCAGCAGCTGCGCGAGCAATTGCTTCATGCTGCTTTGCGATTCCTCTCTCTAGCGGGGTAGCCGGGTGGCTGGACATAGCGCCGCCCGTCCCACCCGGGACGGGCTTTGGACCGGGCACACCGGCTTATTAT
>DATGEF010000413.1:0-6711 GCA_035310405.1 Chloroflexia bacterium
CGCGTCCGATCGCCATGTTGCTACAATCTGTTCGGGGATAAATACTAGCAAAGATAGTAAAGAATATGTCATTCTGAGCGCAGCGAAGAATCCGTTGCCGAGCGGATCGAGTCGAGGCTGGCGGGCCGCTGACCAGCCGAGCCCAGCCTCCTGGCCGCGCCGCCCATATGTAGCAGCCCCGATCGTCCCTTTGGGTCACAGGCTCACGCCCCAGCGGATTCTTCGCTGCGCTCAGAATGACAAATCTTATACTCTCTGTTAATAAAATACATCATCTTGGCATTATTTGGACTCCCAGGGCAAGCATCACCCCACTAGCCCCTGCCCAAAAGGGCAAAAAGCGTTAGGCCCTGGGCGCTTCCTGCTCGTCGAGGGCGCGGTCTACCTGCTGCCACTGGCGCCAGGCTTGCTCCGCGGCCGCCGGCGAGATCGGATGGGCGCTGTAGCGGGCCTCGACGAACGCCTGCGTCAGGCCGGCCAGCGGCTCCTGCACCTGGGGCAGTGCCGCCGCCAGGCCCGCGCTATATTCCGTGGGGGTCTGGGTGGGGCCGCGGGGGTAGCCGTGCCGCCCGGCGCGCTCCAGCACGCGCAGGTACGAGTCGCGGACCTGCGCGCCGGGGAGGAGCCCGCCCGCGCGCCCGCGGCGGGGCGGCGAGGGGACGGCCCGGCGGCGCGGGCGGCGCGCCCAGGCCTGGCTCAGGCGCCGGTCGAGCGTGACCCGGTAGCCGCGGAGCCAGCCGCGGAGTGTGCCCCAGCCCTGGCGTAGCGCGGCCAGCGGCGTCCAGGCGGCCAGCCATTGGGCGATCCGCGGCTGCTGGTGGAGCAGGCCCAGTCCCACGTACCCCATGGCCGCCAGAATGACGATCCAGAACAGGCCGGACTGGAGCAGCTCGAACCAGCCGCTGGGGAGGCCCCCGGCCCCGGGCGCGGCCGGGGGCGTGGGCAGCGCCGGCGGGGGCGGCGGCCGGGCGGCCGTCGGGCCCGCGGCCATCCCCAGCGCGGCGAAGAGCAGGGTCGCCAGGAGGGCGATCAGCCAGAGCAGGATCGCGAACGCGGTAAAGATCAAGCTGAGGCCATATTTGCCCAGGTCCAACAGCCCGACCGTATAGCGAGTGGGCAGCACGAAGGCCAGCCCGGCCGCGCTGAGGACCAGCACGATACTATAGCGGGCCCAGCTGGCCGGCAGGCCGGGCGCAATCGTGAGCCCTTGCTCCTGCCAGCGCCCATAGAGCCGGGTCAGGTGGACTTGCCCCAGCAGAATAATCCCCAGCAGGAAGTAGATCAAGACATTCCAGACGATCCCAGGCACGTCGGGCCAGTCCAGGCTCAGCACCCGGCCCAGCTGGATGCGGGTGAGCCCGGCCAGGGCCAGCAACAGCGCGCCGCCCGCAAAGAAGCGCGCCGCCAGAGATTCCAGCGGCGGCACATAGGTCGGGACCGGGTCCGGTGGCTCGCCGATCCGCGCAAAGTCGGACGCGGTCCAGGTGGCGCTGAGCCAACAGCCGGCCAGGAGCCCCACGCCGAGGAAGGTCGGGAAGTCGCCGCGCTGGAGCGCGCCCAGCAGGTCGCCCGCCGGCTCGCCGGCCGCCCGGGCTAGCTGCAGGAGCACGAAAATCAGCACACCCTCGATCGCCCGGTAGCGCAGGGCCGGGCCGGTATCCCAGTGCTGGCGCGCCAGGAAGCGCTGCGAATAATAGGCCTCGGCGCCCACCAGGCCGCCGAGCACAACCAGGTAACTCCCGTTCCAGGATGGGACGACCTGGCGCAGCAACTCCACCGCCGACTGCACCAGCGCGCCCAGCAGCAGCGCCAGGACGAGCGGGCGGAACAGGTTCTCGACCCAGGCCCGGGGGCTCATGCGCTCAACACCTCCAGGTGGCTCTCCTGCCCGATGCGGTAAACCACCATCCCGGCCAGCCGGGACTCGTCCGCGGCCGGTCGATAGCCGGGCTGGACCAGGATCAGCACCACCACGAAGCCCCGGCGCCGCAGATAGAGCAGGGTCTCCAGGAGCGCCGAACTGGCCTGCCCGGTCAGCACGGCGAGGGTCGTGCCCCAGGCCAGCTGCACACTCTCGCGCCGGAGCAGGTCGGGGAAGGCCGTGCCGGTCGCCAGGTCCACGCGCGCCAGCACTTCGAGGATGCCGGTGACCAGGTGGCCCCGCTCAGCGCGGGGCGGCACGACGATCAGCCGCTGGGTACCAGTCAGGGGGTCCTGGGCCTCCGTCAGCAGGCCGGCGGGCAGGCCCTCGCCGCCGGCGATCTGCGCGGCCAGGGAGGCCGCCGCGCAGATCGCCAGCTCGGTGGCCTCAAACCGGCGGCGGGTCTCATAGCTTGCGCGGTCGAGGTCCAGGCAGATCATCGTCTGGCGGGCAATGGCCGGCTCATACTGCTTGACGACCGGCCGGTCGAGCCGCGCGGTGGCCGACCAGTGCATGCGCCGCCGGGCGTCGCCGGGCCGGTAATCGCGCACGCCGCGCAGCCGGCTGGGATCTTCAAACAAGGGCGCGCGGGCCGGTAGGGCGACCAGGGGCGAGCGGGTGGGCAGGCCCAGCCGGGCCAGGGGCACCACGCGGGGGTAGACGGTCAGGCGGCGGGGCTCGGGCGCCTGCAGCGCCAGCTGGCGCACGCCGAGCAGGTCGCCGGTCTGCAGCTGCGCTGGCCCGAGCGTGTAATAGCCGCGGCGGATGCAGCCGAGGGTGTAGCGCCCGTGCCAGGCCTCGTGCGGCCCCAGGCTGACCACGCGGGGCGGGAAGGGCCCGCCCATGAGCGCCGCCGGCATCGACTCGCGGATCTCCAGCCAGGGGATGGGCAGCCAGCCCTGGTTCTCGATCGTCAGGTCGATCGGGACTTTGTCGCCGGTAAAGGCATGGTCGGCAAACGCGCGCCGGATGTGGAGCTGGCGGCCGGAGCGGCCGATCCAGAGCCGGGAGAGCAGCACGAGGGCGGCCAGGAAATAAATCACGGTGAAGAAGAAATCGATGCGCAGCAGGGCGGCGACGATAAAGCCGGCGAGCAGAAACGGAGGCAGGGCGCGCATGGGGGCCGGGGCCTACGGGCGGGCGCCGAGGTCGAGTGGCACCTGCTGCATGATCTCGGCCAGGATACTGCGGGCGTCGCGGCCCCGCAAGGCGCTCTCCGGCTTGACCATGAGCCGGTGGGGCAGCGTCAGCGGGGCCAGCTCCTGCAGGTCCTCCGGGGTGACATAGTCGCGGCCCCGGAGCGCGGCCAGCGCCTGGGCGGTCTTGGCCAGGGCCAGCGAGCCGCGGGGGCTGGCGCCCACGGCCAGGTCGGGATGGGTCCGCGTGGCGCGGACGATCTGCAGCAGATAGCGCTCCAGCGACTCGTCGATATGGACATCGCTCACGAGATCGGCCAGCCGCAGCAGATCGCTGCCGGCGACGACGGCCCCGATCCGCTCGATCGGGTGCTGCTTGCGCAAGGCGTGCAGCATCTGTAATTCGTCGGCCGCGCCGGGGTAACCCATCGGCAGCTGGAGCAGAAAGCGGTCAAGCTGGGCTTCGGGCAGGGGAAAGGTGCCCTCGAATTCGATCGGATTCTGGGTGGCGAGCACGAGAAAGGGCGGCGGCAGGGGGTGGGTGATGCCGTCGACGGTCACCTGGCGTTCCTGCATCGCCTCCAGGAGGGCCGACTGGGCGCGGGGCGTGGCCCGGTTGATCTCGTCGGCCAGCAGCACGTTGACGAAGACGGGCCCGGGCTGGAACTCGAAGGCGTGCGTGCCCTGGTTATAGATGCTGACCCCGGTGACGTCGTTGGGCAGCAGATCGGGCGTACATTGCAGCCGCTTGAAGCCCAGGCCCAGGCTGGTGGCCAGGGCGCGGGCGAGCATCGTCTTGCCGGTGCCCGGCACATCCTCGATCAGCACATGCCCCTGGCACAGGAAGGCCGCCAGCAGATACTCGATCTGCCGCTGCTTGCCGATGATCACCGTTTCCACATTCCGGGTCACCGCGCCGGCGAAGGCCGTGACCGGCGTGAGATCGAGTAGTAGCCCCATGGGGTTCGGGTTCCTCTCGCCGCCGGCATGCTGGCGGCCCGGTCATTATAGCACACGTGCTGGGGCCCGTGCGGGTGCGTGGCAGCGTTTTGCATTTGTAGAGGCACGGCGTGCCGTGCCGCGGGGGGAGCGCGGCGGCTCCCCGTGTGGCGGGCCGTGCCCTGGGCGGGAGCCCGGCCCGGGGGAGCTCGGGTCGCGCGGGGATTCAGGAGCGGACCGATCGTGCAGGCAACGGGGCGCAAGACAGGAGTACACCGGCCTGGGTGGTGACGAGGGTGGATGCGCCGTCATTCGGACTGTGGGAGCGGGCTCTGCCCTCAAATACTCGCTTCACGACCTGGCGCCATCCCGCCGCCCACCCGCGCGGCCAGAGCGTCGAGGGCAGAGCCCGCTCCCACAGCCGCTTCCGGCATGCGCACCCGGACCGTGGCCGCGTCTTGCAGCTTTCCGGGGGTCCATGGTATAGTGGCCGGTGCTACCCAGCACCCCCCTTCCCGAACGCGGGAAGGGGGGCAGGGGGGTTAGGAGAGTCGGCGCAGGACAAGGAGCAGGACGCGGGGGGGATGGCGGCATGGGTGGTGGAGCCTACAGCGCGCGGGGCCGGCGGGGCGGGCTCGTCTGCGCGCTCCTGGGCGCGCTGTTATTGATCGGGGCCGGGCTGCTGGCCGGCTGCGATACCGGCAGTCTCTTCGGCGCCGCCGAGACGGCCACCCCGACCAGCACCCCGGTGCCCACCGAGACCCCGGGGCCCTCGCCCACCCCGGACCCGACCCGCCCGGACGATATCGTCTATGTCCGGCGCTTCATTTTCGGCCTCAGCGGCGACCTGTACCTGGTGCATATCGATGGGCTGGCGCCGCGGCAGATCACGGCGTTTACGCGCGACCAGGCCAGCGCCGCGTCCGATTACCCCGTCTGGAGCCCCGACCATAAGACGGTCGCCTTCGCCAGCGAATATCGTGACCTCTATAACCTGGTCGTCTGGAACCTCTATCAGCTCGACCAGGAGGGCAACGGCGCGCAGCAGATCACGGGGCTGCCGCAGCCGAACGGCGGCTATTTCCCGCCCCTGGACTCCAATATCCCCGGCGTGAGTGCGCGCGCGATGTGGACGGCGCCCCCCGGCGTGCGGGTCCATGGGCGCGTGCTGGCCAACGGCACGCCGGTGGCGGGCGCGGTGGTGGTCTCCTGGCTCGGGCGGGGCTTTGTGCGCACCGCGGCCGACGGCACCTATGTCCTCGCCGATGTGCCGCCCAGCCAACGCGGCTGGATCAAGGCCACCGGCGAGGCGGGCGCGGGCTGGGTCTGGCTGAGCCCCAGCGCGACCGACAACACCGCGCCCGATATCACCCTTGACCCGCGCCTGGGGGGGGCCGAGTACACCTTCCCGGCCTGGGACCTGCGCGGCGGGATGTGGAGCCTCTACGACCAGCACTGGTTTGATCCAGCGACCCATGATCCGCGCTATGAGACGCAGCTGGTCCACATGCAGCTGAACGGCAGCGCGCTACGGGACGATATTTACAGTGCGCAGAGCAAAACGCTCGGCCGGCCGCGGGCCAACCCCGCCCACCCGGAGCAGGTGGCCCTGGCCGACGGCACCGATCTGTTGCTGCTCACAATCGACCTGGCGGCGACGCCCCCGGTCACCGCCCGGCATGTCATCCGGGCGGGCGTGCTGCGCAACTCGCCCGTCGCCTGGTCGCCGGACGGCAGCAAGCTCTATTATACGCTGGTCGGCACGCTCGACCCGGCCTATGACAGCCTGCAAGAGCTTGACCTGGCCAGCGGCCAGGCGCGCGAGGTGACTCTCTTCCGGCCCGACCAGCAGGAGAACAGCGGCTTCGACCTCTCGCCGGACGGCAAAGCGGTCGTCTACGAAGAAAACGGCGACCTGTTCTGGCGCCCGATCGCCGCGCCGCCGACCACGAAACCGCACCACATCACCTATTACGGCACCGGCTCCCAGCCGACCTGGGGCGGCCATTAGCGCGGCTGCGCCAGCTGCAAAATAAGGTCGACCAGACGGTCGGCGGCGTCCGGGCGGGCGAGGGCGGGGCCGGCCGCGGCCATCTGGGCCAGCCGGTCCGGCGCGGCGAGCAGGCTGCGCACGATCTGGGCCAGCCGCGCCGGGGTGGCCTCCGTCTGCGGCAGCACCACGGCGCCCCCGGCACCGGCCAGGCGTTGGGCGTTGGCCGTCTGCTCGTCGGCGGCCGCGCCGGGCAGGGGGATCAGGACGGCCGGCTTGCCCAGCGCCGCCAGCTCGTTGACGGTGCCGGCGCCCGCCCGGCCGACGACGAGCGTGGCCAGGGCATAGAGATCGGCTAGCTCGGGGCCGACAAAGGCCACGGGGCGGTAGCGGGCGCGGGCCAGCGGGTCGCCGGCCGCAACCGCCTCGGCGGCCCGAAGGTCGGCGCGGCTGCCGTCCGGCCCTTCGCCGACCTGGTGGACCACCTGGGCGTCCGCCAGCACCTGGGGCAGGGCCGCGTGCAGCGCGGTATTGATCGCGTGGGCGCCCAGCATCCCGCCGGTCACGTAGATCACCGGCAGGGCCGGGTCCAGGCGCCAGTGCGCTCGGGCGCGTGCGGGATCGCCGTCGCCTAAGCCCGGCCGCAGAGGGTTGCCCGTCAGCACGGTGCGCCCGGGCGGGAACGCGCCCGCCGATTCGGGAAAGCTGATCGCCACGACGCGGGC
>DATGEF010000414.1:0-5300 GCA_035310405.1 Chloroflexia bacterium
CAGAACCCCTCGGGCGCCTTCCGCTACCAGGCGACCCCCCCGGACGACAACGCCGGGGCCACCTACCAGGTGCTCCCGGCCCTGGCCGGGGTCGTGCTGCCGGTACCCCCCGCCCCGCAGCTGCCCGCCCCCGCCGGGAACCCGCCGGGGATGCCGACGACCGGCCAGGGGCCCACCCCGGACCTGCCGCTGGCGGCGCTGCTGGCCCTGCTGCTCGTGCTGGGCGGCCGGCGGCTGACCACGCGCCCGGCGCGGGACTGACCGATCGGGTGGGCGGCGGACAAGGGTTGGATCGATGAGCGAAGCCGGGCCGGCAGTACGCAGCGACCGTTCTACGATCCGGGTGCCCGAGCCGGCGGCCCGGCTCCTGCCGCAGCCCACCTATCACACGCGCACCTGGCTGCTCTGGCTGCTGGCCGCCGGCCTGGCCGCGCTGCTGACCGGCAGCCCGGGCAACCCGCTCTACCTCACGCTGATTATCCTGGCCGCCCGGGGCGTCGACGCGGCGGCCGTCGCCTTTGAGCAGGCCACGATGCCGGCCGGCGATGCTGACAGCCGGCGGCACGGCTGGAGCGGCTTTCTGCGCCTCGGCCTGGTGCTGGCCGGGCTGTCGGCGCTGTTCAACGGCCTCGCGGCGCACCAGGGCGCGACCGTGCTGGCCCAACTGCCCGACGAATGGCCGATCGTCGGCGGGCCCCTGACCCTGGAAGCCCTGGTCTATGGCGCCCTGGCCGGGCTGGCCCTCGTCACGGTGCTGATCGTCGCGGGCACGTTCAACACCGGCGCCGATACCTATGCTTTGCTGCGGGCCATCCCGGCGTTTTTGTCCCAGGCCGGCCTGGTCACCGCGATCGGGCTGGCCTATGTGCCCCAGACGATCGTGCGGGTGCGCGAGATCCACGAAGCCCAGCAGCTGCGCGGCCACCGCTTTCGCGGCCCGGGCTCGCTGCTGCCCTTGGCGGTGCCCTTGCTGGCCGGGGGACTGGAGCGGGCGATCCAGCTGGCCGAGGCGATGGAATCGCGGGGCTTCTCACGATCGGCCCCCGCGGGGGATGCCCGGGAGCGGGCCACGGCCGGGCGCGGCGTGCGCCTCCTCCTGGCGCTCGGCACGGCCGGGGTCGGGCTGGGGGCTTTCCTGATGCTCTATTTTCGCCAGGCGCCCGCTGGGGGCGGCGCGCTGCTGGGCGCGGGCCTGCTGGCCCTGGGGGGAGCCCTCTTCCGGCTGGGCCGCCTCAGCCGGCACACGCGTTATCGCCGGGAGATCTGGCGGCGGCGCGATAGCCTGGTCACGGCGCCGCTGCTCGTCTCGTGCGGCGGGACCCTGGGGATCTGGGCCAGCCATGCGGGCTGGTGGGCCTATACCCCGTATCCGGCCCTATACTGGCCGCCGTTCGAGCCCTGGATCGGCCTCAGCCTGGCCCTGCTTGCCGCCCCCGCCCTGCCGCTCCTGGGCCTCGTCCGCGCCGCCCGTGAGCCGGATCCGGCGGCCAGCGACGCCGTGACGGCGGCCGCCGAGAAAGAGGCACGATGCTGATCGCTATCGACCATCTCACCTATACCTACCCCGGCGCGGCCACGCCCGCCCTGCACGATGTGCAGCTCCACGTCGAGGAGGGCGAATTCCTGCTGCTGGCCGGCGAGTCGGGCGCGGGCAAGTCGACCCTCCTGCGCGCCCTGAACGGGCTGGTGCCCCATTTCTACGGCGGCCAGATCGGGGGCCGGGTGCGGGTGGCCGGGCACGACCCGGTGGCGGAGGGGACGGCCGCGCTGAGCGCCATCGTCGGCCTGGTCTTCCAGGACCCGGAAGCCCAGGTCGTCGCGGACACGGTCGAAGATGAGCTCGCCTTTGCCATGGAGAACGCCGGGCTGCCGCCGGCCCTGATGCGCAAACGCATCGCCGAAGTGATCGATCAGCTGTCGATCGCCGCGTTGCGGGGGCGCCGGCTCAGCAGTCTCTCCGGCGGCGAGCGCCAGCGCGTGGCCATCGGAGCAGTGCTCACGTTGCAGCCGCGCGTGCTGGCGCTTGACGAGCCGACGTCCCAGCTCGATCCCCAGGCGGCGGAAGAGGTCCTGGACACCCTGGTCAAGCTCAACAAAGACCTGGGCCTGACCATCGTACTCTCTGAGCACCGCCTGGAGCGGGTGGTGCAGCATGTCGACCGCATCGCCTACCTCTACCCGCCCGGGACCCCGCCGGCGATCCGCACCGGCCCGCCCGGCAACCTCCTGGCCACCATGCCCCTGGCGCCGCCATTGGTCGAAGTCGCCCGCGCGCTGGGCTGGCACCCCATCCCGCTGAACCTCAAAGACGCCCGTCGCTTCCTGGCCCAGGACCCTCGCTTCCCCGGGGGACGAGTCGTCAGTCGTCAGTCGTCAGTCGTCAGTGACGAACCAGTAGGCAGTCGGCAGAAGGCAGTGGGCAGTGGGGACGAGGGGTTGGGGGTTGGGGGTTGGGGGTTGGGAAACGATTCCCCGATCACCGATCCTCCAGGCCCCAATCCCCAATCCCCAATCCAAAATCCAAAATCCGCCGACGAGGGGGCGGGGAGTGAAGAGCAGGGATCAGCTAGTATGCAATCCAAAATCCAAAATCCAAAATCCAAAATCCAACTACGGCTCGACGGCGTCTGGTTCGCCTACGGGGGGCGGGAGGCGCTGCGGGGGCTCAGCCTGGAGGCGCGGCCTGGCGAGGTGCTGGCGCTGATGGGGCGCAACGGCGCCGGGAAAACGACCGTGCTGAAGCTGCTCGTCGGCTTGCTGAAGCCCAGCCAGGGCCGCGTGCTGATCGACGGGCACGACACGCGCCGGCTGGCCCTCGCCGCGATCGTCCGGCAGGTCGGCTACGTGCCGCAACGGCCCGATGTGCTGCTGTTCGCCGACACGGTGCGGGAGGAGCTGGCCTTTACGCGCACCAATCATGGGCTGGCCCCGGCCGGGCCGGCGGTGGCCGCGCTCCTCGCCCAGCTCCATTTAAGCGGGTATGGCGACCGCGATCCCCAAAACCTGAGCGCCGGCGAGCGCCAACGCGTGGCCCTGGCGGCCATCCTGGCGGCCGAGCCCGGGGCGGTGTTGCTGGATGAGCCGACCCGGGGCCTGGATTACCGGCAGAAAGCCGCGCTCAGCGCGATCCTGCGGGCGCTGGCGGACGCGGGGCGGACCATTGTGCTGGCCACCCATGACGTCGAGCTGGCCGCCCAGCTGGCCGACCGCGTCGCCCTGCTCGACGACGGTCAGGTGATCGTCGAAGGGCCGGCGCGGGAGGTGATGGCCGGGTCGCTGGTCTTCGCCTCGCAGGTCAACAAGCTCTTCCGCGACCCGCGCCTGCTGACCGCCGCGGATGTGCGCGACTACCTGGCCCGGGCCCCGGCATGAAGCCCGGGATCAGCCCCCTGCTGTTGCTGCTCACCAGCCTGATCGGGCTCGGCGCCTTCCTCTATCCCTTCTTCCTGCCGCCCAGCCGGACCGGCGAGCCGGGGGCGCACGGCGGAGATGCCCCGCTGGTGCTCGTGCTCCTGGTCGGGCTCTGCCTGGTCGTGCTGCTGGCCGACCTGGAGACGCGGCGGCTCGACGCCCGCCAGATCGCGCTCCTCGGCGTGCTCGTGGCGACCAACGCGGCCGTCCGGCCGATCCCGGGACCGGGGGGCTTCTCGGCGCTCTTTGTCCTGCCCATCCTGTGCGGCTACGTCTTCGGCGGCGGGTTCGGGTTCCTGTTGGGCGCCTTGTCGATGCTGGTGTCGGCCTTCTTTACCGCCGGCATCGGGCCCTGGCTGCCCTTTGAGATGTACAGCCTGGGCTGGGTCGGCCTCAGCGCCGGCGGGCTCGCGGCGCCCCTGGCCCGCCTCGGGCGCCGGGGCGAGCGCCCGATCCTGGCCGCCTGGGGCCTGCTGATGGGCCTGGTCTATGGCGCGGTGATGAACCTCTACTTCTGGCCCTTCGTGGCGCCCGAGACCGCCGACCCGGCCACCGCCTGGGACCCGGCCGCCGGCCCGCTGGGCGCCCTGGTCCATTACGCAGCCTTCTACCTGACCACCTCCCTGCCCTTCGACGTGGTGCGGGGCCTCGGCAACCTGCTGCTCCTGGCGCTGCTGGCCGCCCCCCTGCTGAAGCTGCTGCGCCGCTTCCAGGAGCGCTTCACGTTCACGGTCGTGACTCTTGAGGGGGAAAACTAATATACTCCCCGGTTGGAGGACGTTGATGATCGAAATACATGAACAGGATTTTCAGCCACTGGAACGCTTTCCCTATCTCTGGCGCTGGAACATCCTGCCGCCCGCTGTGCGGGCTGAAATTCGGCTCCTGACTCAGCCCGCAGCCCTGGCAGCCTACGACCGCGGTACGCAGTTCTACAGCCGCGCCGGCCATAGGCCCAAGCTGTTCCAACCCGTCGGCCAGCTTGAGGCGGCGGAGAAAGATGCGCAGCAAGTACGCCAATGGTTAGAACGATCTCTGCCGGACCCTGCGCAGCGTATCGTGGTATCATGGGGTCCAGATACGGCAGTCATCACCACGGCAGCGATCTTCTGCACGTATTGGGATGATTTCTGCTACCCCGCCTCGGATGATGCCGATATTATCCCGCTAGAGGAAGACTGGATTGTAGTCTACCGGCACGAGGAGGTCTTGTATTTTGGCGCGTGTCCCGTGAAATAAAAGGTACTTCGGGAGATTAGCGCCGGGTGCAGATCGTCGCGCCGCGGAAGAGGGCCGCATCGCGCGTGAACATCGCGGGGTTCCAGAGAAAGGCCAGCCAGGCTCCCTGCGGGTCCCGCCGAATATACGGAGGGGCGACTAACTGGTCGCCCCCTCCGCGATTTGTGTTCTGCAACTGACGATCTACAGCCGGGTTGCCCAATGCACGCTGCCTGTCAGGAGGACTCGCGAATCCAGAAGCCCCCGGCTACATATAACGCGTGCCACATTCCTGGCAAAAGGCCGCCGTCGGATCGGTGCGTGGCGCCTTGCAGTTGGGGCAGAGCACGGCCTCGGGAATGGTCGGGGCCGCGGCGGCCGCGACAGGCGCCTGATAGGCCGCCGGCGCGGGCCCGGTCGGCGCGTAGGCGCCCGGCGCAGGAGCCGGCCCGGTCGGCGCGTAGGCGCCTGGGGCGGGCGCGGGCCCGGTTGGCGCGTAGGCGCCTGGTCCAGGCGCGGGTCCGGTTGGCGCGTAGGCGCCTGGGGCAGGGGCCGGCCCGGTCGGCGCATAGGCGCCAGGCGCCGGTCCGGTCGGCGCATAGGCGCCCGGCGTAGGGGCCGGTCCGGTCGGCGCGTAGGCGCCCGGCGCGGGCGCGGGCCCGGTCGGCGCG
>DATGEF010000415.1:0-9365 GCA_035310405.1 Chloroflexia bacterium
CGACTTTGTTCAGCAGGCTGCCCCGGCGGGCCGCCGATGTGCGCGGCCATTTGCCGCCGTCGAACGCGGCCCGCGCCGCCTGCACGGCGCGGTCGACATCGGCCTTGCCCGCCTTGGCCACCTGGGCCAGCGTTTCGTTCGTGGCCGGGTTATAGGTCGTGAAGGTCTCGCCGCTCGCCGCGTCGACCGGCTCCCCATTGATCCACAATTTCCAGCTGCTGCGCCCCAGGCTCGCCGCCTGCGGTGCCGGGGCTGTTCCAGTTTGCGTCATTCTACTAACACTCCTTTGTGTCCGAGGGGTCGGGGGTCAGGGGTCGGGGGTCAGTTATTCCGGTAGCCTGACCCCCGACCCCCGACCCCTGATCCCTTCTACATTTCACACTCGCTCAATAATCGTCGCGATGCCCTGGCCGACGCCGATACACATGGTGGCCAGCCCGTAGCGGCAGCCGCGCTGGATCAGAGCGTGGACCAGCGTCGTCAGCAGGCGGGCGCCCGAGCAGCCCAGGGGGTGGCCGAGCGCGATCGCTCCGCCGTTGACGTTCACCTTCGCTGGGTCGAGCCCGAGCTCCCGGATGCAAACCAGCGACTGGGAGGCAAAGGCCTCGTTCAACTCGATCAAGTCGAGGTCCGCGATCGTCAGCCCGGCCAGCTTGAGCGCCCGGCGGGTCGCCGGGATGGGGCCGATGCCCATATACGCCGGGTCGACGCCGGCCACCGCCCAGGCGAGGATGCGCGCCAGGGGCCGGTATTCGAGCTCCGCGACCTCCTTGCCCGACATCACTAGCACGGCCGCGGCGCCGTCGTTGATCCCGCTGGCGTTGCCCGCGGTTACCGTGCCGTTTTCCCGAAAGACCGGCTTGAGCTTGGCCAGCTTCTCGGGCGTGGTGTCGAACCGGGGATACTCATCGGTCGTGAACTGCAGCGGCTCGCCCTTTTTCTGCGGGATCGCCACCGGCGTGATCTCGTCCTGGAAGCAGTGGCCCTCGATCGCCGCTTTCGCTTTCATCTGGCTCTCGTAGGCGAACTGGTCCTGGTCGATCCGGCTGACGTGCCACTTCTCGGCCACGTTCTCGGCCGTCTCGCCCATGCTGTACGGGTAATAGAGATCGGCCAGGCGCGGGTTGGTAAAGCGCCAGCCGAGCGTCGTGTCGTACATCTCGCGGTTGCCGCGCTCAAAGGCCTCACCGGGCTTGGCCAGCACATAGGGCGCGCGGGTCATGCTTTCGACCCCACCCGCGATATAGCACCCGCCGACCCCGGCCCGGATGTTGGCCGCCGCGTAGTTAATGGCGTCGAGGCCCGAGCCGCACAGCCGGTTGATCGTCACGCCGCCGCTGGTGATCGGCAGGCCGGCCAGCAGCCCGGCCATGCGCGCCACGTTGCGGTTGTCCTCGCCGGCCTGGTTCGCGCAGCCGAAGGCCACGTCGCAGACCATCCCGGGGTTCATCCCGGTGCGGTTCATCAGCGCCTTGATGGCGCAGGCTGCCAGGTCGTCGGGCCGCACGTCTTTCAGCCCGCCGTTATAGCGGCCGATCGGCGTGCGCACAGCGTCGACCACAAAGGCCTCGCAGGCCAGGTTCTTATCTAACTCGGGGTTATGCGGGTGCTGGGCCATCGCCGGTGCTGTCTCCTGCGCGCGCGGGCCGCCATCGGCGACCCCCGCTACGCGATCCATGGGCTTTCCGTATCCTCTGTGCTCGCCTTATAGGTCGTGATCCCGTCCGGGCCACAATCCTCCTATTATACCACACGGCACGCGGTGCTATAATAGGCCTGTCCGTATACTGGGTGATTCCCACCTTCGCCCAAGGGTTACGTAAGGATTGGCCGAGAGGGAGACGCAGGCATGAGTACGAATATCTACGTGTTTCCGCACACGAACTATATCCCCTCCTTTGCCGAGTTCTTGGACGTGGCGACGCCCAAATTGCACGGGTTCCTTGCCGAGATCGGCAGCCCCCAGGCGCCGCGAATTACGGCCACGCTCCATGTCGCGACGCCGGAGACAGAGGATCAACTTCTGCCGCTCGATTTGGCAGCGCCGCTACGCTGGAGGGAGGAGGAGGATGAGTATGCCTTTTTTGACCTGCGCCCTATTCCCGGGGGGACGGACGCCTATTTCAGGATCATGGATAGTAGCAATTACAGGGCGTGGGCCGGGGAAATCAAGAGTCGTCCGCCCGCGCGGCAGCGGAAAGACTGGGTCAAAGCGTGCCTGGCGCAAAGGTACTACTGGCGGTTCCGGCGCTCGCTGGGGCAAGCGGCGGTGATCAATGTCCTGTATGGCTTGCTGGCGGCGGCATTGGCCGAACTCACGGACGGGATGCTCTACTCGGCAGATGGGGCCTGGGATTACGACCGCTTTCCGGCGACGGCGGCGGAGTTTAGCCAATGGTACTTCCGGCCTGCGCTGGCGCTGGAGGAAGATTCCCGCGACTGGGCCGCGCGCTGTATCGCTATGATCCCCGAGGAATTACGGACCGGCGAAGCCTGGCCCGATGTCTGAGTTCGTCCAGGAAGGAGGAGTGCCGGCCGCTGGGGCTGTTTCACCGAATGCAGCGAAGGACCCACAATAATTTTCGCACTTTGGGCAGTGGCTATTGGGGTGATGCCTGCCCAGAGGGTCCAAATAATGCCATATGATGTATTTTGTTAACAGAAAGTATAAGATTTGTCATTCTGAGCCCTTCGCTGCGCTCAAGGGTAAACTCCGCGAAGAATCCGCTGGGGCACGCACCCGCGGCCCCAAAGGGGCGATCGGGGCGGCTACGCACGAGCGGCGTGGCCGGGCGGCAGGGATCGGTGGTTCAGCGGCCCGCCGGTGCTCGACTCTATCCGCTCGGCAACGGATTCTTCGCTGCGCTCAGAATGACATATTCTTTACTATCTTTGCTAATATTTATCCCTAAATACGAGGGAAGCCATGTTTGCTATTTCGCCCCTGGATTAGCGGGCCGCGTCGCTCACCCTGGGCCTGATCCTGGGCCTGTGGACAGTCGCCGAGATTTTGGTCACCTATGCCATTCAGCAACGCTGGAGCGCACAGCTGGCGCAACGGCAGGGCCCCCGGTCCCGATCCCTTTAGCCGCCGCCCATGCGCAGCAAAAGGCCCGCAGCGCGATGCTCCGGGCCTTTCGCTCACGATCACGCACTCCAGGGGGGTCGGGCAAGGCTGATCCCCTCATCCCCCGACCGTCTACGCAGCAACCGAAGCGGCAGGGACAACTACTGATCAGAGCATAAAGATCTAACACAATTCAGGCTATTTTAAGCTCGATTTTCGGTTGAAATGTTAAGATCTTTATGCTCTGATCAGTAGTATGACAACGCGAGATCACGCCTGGGGCGGGACGCCCGGTGGCGGAAGCCGCCGGGCGTCCCGCCCCAGGGGTGCAGCGTATAGGCCCCCGCTTCCTACTTGGGCATCGCTTGCAGGGCCGTGTACGCGAGGCGCGGGCTGTAGTCCCGGTTGATCACGCTCCACGGCACCTTCTCATCCTGGTCGCTGAGGTTGGGCAGGGTGCTGAAGTTCAGGTTCCAGACGCACATCACGCCCATCCAGGGATAGTCGTTCTTGCCCTTCTGGAAGGCGCGCACCAGGTAATCCGCCTGCATCTGCGCGGTGATCACCTGGCCATACTCGTAGCCGGGCGCATAGTTATAGGTCGACCAGCCGAACTCGGTCAGCCACATCTGCTTGTTGGCTTCGCCGTTCGCCTCCATCACCGCGCGCAGGTCCTCGACGCGCCGGAAGTAGAAGCTGTTGTCGTTCCGCCAGCAGGTGCCTTCCAGGTTCTTGTAGATATCGGGGCAGTGGCCATTGCCCGGATTGTCCGGCCACTTTTGATCGGGCGAGTTATTGTTCGAGCCGGGGTGCGCGCCGAGCACGTCATAATACGACTTGGCCACGCCGCCCTGATACGCGTAGAACTGCTTGAGGTATTCCACGTCGTTGACCGCGATCTTCGGGTCGTTGAGGCCGACCGGGGTCAGGCCGCCGCTCATCACGACCACCGTCGGGTCGGCGTACTTGATCGCGCTGTAGCCCACCTGCAGCAGGTTCACGTACTGGCCGAGATTGACCGTACCGCCGCTCTCCGCGGCGTAGTTCTCCTCGTTCCAGATCTCGTAGGCCGCGACTTTGGTCTGGTAGCGCTTGGCCATCTGGTACATGAAGCCGGCGAAGGTGAACTTGTCGTCCGGCATGCCGCCGTTCGGGCCGGCCCAGGCCGGCGAGCGCACCACGCTCAGGATCAGCTGGACGCCGTTGGCCTGCGCCGCGGCGACGATCGGGTCGAGGCGGTCCCACTTGATGCGCCCCGGGGTCGGCTGGTAGTCGGCCCACACCACCTGCTGGCGCACCCAGGTGAAGCCGGCGGCTTTGGCCACCTGGAGCACTCGATTGGCATCCGTATCGAACAGCCAGACGTTGAAGCCATAGCCCGGATGGGGCCCGCTCAGCGGGAAGCTGCCGACCTTGCCGGGGCCCCCATAACGCCAGTCCCGGTAATGCAGGCCGATATTGCCCATCTCGACCTGGAAGCCGGCCGAGTTGGTCGGCACATAGGTCAGCACGCGGCGCTCATAGGCCTGGATCAGGGTATCGGTCGGCTTGCCGTTGATCAATACATTGGCCCAGTAGGGCTCGCTGATCGGCCGCCCGCTGGCATAGAACCAGGGGTTGATCAACTGCTCATTCTGGACCGTGCCGTCGACGTTCACGGGGCCCTGCTGGTTCAGGAACTCCCAGAAGGCGCGGGGGATGTTGTGCTGCGACACCGTGTCATAGTAGACGTAATCGATCTTCGGGTAGACACTTTTGCCGGGGTCATTGGCTGTCGATCCATCCTTGTGGATCACCTGGGTGGCCTGCTGCCCGGTGTGGTCGGGACTGGGCTTGGTGCCGTTCACGTTCGACACGCTGCCGAACGAGGCGTAGGTGGGGGCGTTCGGGTCGTTGTAATCGCCGGCCACCGGGATCTCGGCCGGGTGGCGGGTCTCGAAGGTGCTATTGCCGATCTGCATCTTGCCGGAGATCAGCTCCACGGTCAGCAAGCCATTGGTCACATAGAAGGGATCGCTCGGGCTCTTGCTCGGATCGTTGATCTCCATGCGGCTCTTGTCGAAATACTGCACCAGGCGCTGACCCGAGCCATCGGGCGCATCGGTGTACGTCTCGCTCATCATCGTGCCCGGGGTCGGGCCCCAGAACCAGCTGCGAGCGGTCTGGTGGGAGGCGACGGGCTGGTCGGTGCGCGTCCAGAGGCGCTGGAAGGTCGGGTCGCCGAAAGCGGGGGCCCCGCCCGGAGCCGTCCCGGGCGCGGCGGCGGGGTGAGTGGCGGGCACGCCGGCCGGCTGCGCGGCCACGCCCAGGCTCGGTAGGAGCGCGGCCAGGGCCAGGCCCGGCACCAGCCAGGCGGATAGACGTTTGTTCAAAGCATCCTCCTTGTGATGATAAGCGGTCAGCGATCAGCAAACAGCGGTCAGGGCGAGTTTTGAGTTTTGAGTTTTGAGTTTTGAGTTGGTTGGTCCTTGGTCCCTGATCCCTAATCCCGCGTCTCCCAATCCAAAATCCAAAATCCAAAATCCAAAATCGAGCCTCCGTACTTTTAACTCAGGACTTTCCACTCAGGACTTCGTTTCAGCTGCCTTTGATTATAGCGACAGCCGGCGCGATTCGCAATGCGGCATCCTCTTCAACGGACAGGGATCACGCCGGTTGCAGACCCCACCGGGCACCCGCATCACGCATCATGTATCACGCATCGAAAAACGGCGCCACGCAGCCCGTGGCCGCCCACTGGCGATGGAGATCGCAGACGGTCGGCACCCGGCTGACATGGCCGGGGGAGAGGGGCGGCAGGGCTTGGGCCGCGAAATAGCCGACGGCGAGGGCCTCGGGGCTGGTCGTAGGGGTGCCACTGACGAGGCGGCAGAGGAAAACATGGCCATAGAAGTGGAACGGCGACCGCGACGGATGGTGGCGCGAAGACCAGACGCCGAGCAGCGCCAGGGCGTCCGCCCGCACGCCTGTCTCTTCGTAGAGCTCCCGCACCGCTGTGTGGGCCGCGGTCTCCTCGACCTCGCAGGCGCCGCCCGGCATGGCCCAGAGCGCGTTATCATGGCGCTGGATCAGCAAGATCCGTCCAGCGTCGTCGAAGACGGCCGCATCGGCGGTGACCAGGGGGGTGAGATAGTCGAGGCGCCGGTCGAACGTGGCGGCCACCGCGGCCGCCGGCAGGTCGAGTCCGGCGGCCATCATCTCGGCCGCGATCGCGATCAGGCGGTGCGCTCGCTCACGGTCGTAGGCGTTGGTCGAGTAGCGCAAGAGCATGTTGGCGTGGCCCCGGATCTCGCTGGCCCAGCGCAGAATCGCCGGATCAGGCGCGGCCGTCACGGGAGCGGCGCGGGCGTGGCCGCCGGCCGCGGCGGGCTGGGCGTCTGGACGTCCGGGGCGACCATGAACCAGTTGGGCCAGGCCTCGAAGCGGCTGAAGAAGGTGTCCTGGCTCACGACCTGCCCCCCCTTGATGATCTGGCGGGTGATCGTCGTATCCAGCCCCTTGTGCGCATACTCGACCTGCTTTTTGGTGCCGGGGGGCAGCGTCGGGTCCAGCTGGTAGATGTCGGGCGGCGGGTCCTTCTGGTTCTCGATCTGCGGGCCGACCAGCTTCACCTCGTCGGCGATCTTCGTGCCGTAGAAGTTGACGTTCAACTCCTGGTTGGCCATCACGGCCTGGATCAGCAAAAATCCCGGCGTCGTGTTGACGAAGCGGAAATCGACGCCGGGGTCGAACACGGCCGCGTCGAAGCCGACCGGCTCGCCCTTGCTTTCGTACCAGCTGACCCGGTAGGCATGCTGATGGCGCTCGGTGATCTGCAGCGCGCTCCAGAAGGCGGCGCGGAAGGTTGTCGTCGAGACCTGGCAGACGCCGCCCCCGACCCCTTTCTGCGTCCGTTCGGCGGCGATGACATAGCCCTCGACGTAGCCGCGATCTAGCGTGATCGGGGCCACGGCGTCCAGGAAGGAAAACGTCTCGCCGGGTGGCACGACCACGCCGTTCAGGTAGCCCGCGGCCACCTCGATGTTCTTGGCGCGGGCTTCCGTAGAGCCGACGAACGAGGTGTTGCCCGTGCCGATCAGCTCTTTAATGCCCAGGGCGCCGATATCTTTGCTGGACACTTTGGGGCTGCTGGCGGTGACCGGCAAGTCGACAGCCCGCTTATCCGGCGTGCTGATCGCGGCCTTCAGGGCGGCCAGGGTCTTGTCCTGGTCGACCTTGACCCCGTCCTGGCTTTCTTTGAGCACGCTGAGCTGGCCGTTGTTCCAGGCGAACCGGGCGTTTTGGGGGGCCGTGTCGATCTCGTCGGCCCAGTCGGCGACGAGCGCCTTCAGATTGCCGTCCTGGAAGCCGATCGTATAGTGCTGGGCGGCGCCGGGATCGGCATTGCGGCCGAGCAAGATCAGCTTCTGCGAGATCTTCTGCGGGTCGACCGTGTATTGTTTGCTGCCGTAGCGGGCGACGAGCGGCCCGCTCAACATCAGCTGCAGGGTCTTGGCGGTCTGATCGAGCTCAGCCGGGCTGACCTGCGGCTTGGTCACGGCGACGGGCAGGACGATACGGCTGTTGCTGGCCATGCGGGCCAGGCTGTCCCGGATGGTGATCAGCGCCTGGTAGACGTCCAGCTGGTGCCCTTCCTGGGCCGGGCTGGTCTTGACCTGGGCGCCCTGGAGCCAGACATCTCCTTCCTGCAACGGTTGGTCGATCTTCGGGGCGACCTGTTGCTCCAAGTAGGTCTGCATCGCCCCTTCGTCCAGGCTGACCGCCAGGGGCACCACCCGTCCCTCGTTGGCCACATCCCAGCGATCCCGCCAGGTGCTCACCAGCCCCCCGTTGCGCCCCACCGCGTAGGCATTGTCGATCGTGCTGTCGAGGTTCACTTTGAGGCCGAGTTGCTGGGGCTGGGGCGTCCACTGCTGGTCATTCCAGGCGAGCGTGATCGGCTGGCTGGTTAAGCTGGCCACCCGGTTGTCCAGCATCAGACGGGCCTCTTCCGGGGTTTTCCCGCCGATGTCCACGCCCAGTACGCGCACGCCGGGGAACATATGGCCGGCATACTGCTGATCATACCACCCCGCCAGGGCGAACAGGCCGATCAAGAGCAGGATAGTGAATCCGGCCAGGACACCCAGGATGGCCCCCGCGCGCCCGCGGCGGGGCGCGCGGGCCGGGGCCACATGGGCGCGGCTGGGGTCGTAGACCGGGGCGAGATCGGCCGGCGGGGCGGCCGCGCGCGGCCTATAGCCCGGCGCCGGCGCGGGCGCCCCGGGCCGCGCGACGGGCAGGGGGGCGGTGGGCCGATCTTCCCAGGGCGGCGGCTCCAGCGGCGGCCGGGGGGGCGGGGGCTCGACGCGGGGCAAGTTCGCGGCGGGGCCGGCCGCGGCCGGGCGCGGCACCCGCGGGATGTACCCGGACCGCTGCGTATCTTGCGCGTCCGGGGCCCGATAATCCGGGTCCGTCCCATCCAGGCGCTGGCGCCGGTTAATATTGTCAGGTGGTTGGCTCATGCGCTGTCTCTTTCCCTTGCCTGTGCCTGCCCGCGGGGCAATAGATCGGCCTCGTTAACGAATAAACGACACCCACCGGTTGTCAGTTCCCTCCCGGGCGGCCGGCTGGAGTCTCCGGGCTGCGGGCGGACTCATCCTCGTCGGGCCCGGCCGCGGCGTCGTACAGGGCCTCCACCTGTTGCGGGCGCACCCAGACCAGCCAGAGCCCCACTAGCACGACCAACATGACCCCAGCCACGCCGGCGACCGTGCCCGCCAGCAGCCAGGTGGCGCCGGCAGGCGGCGCCACCGCGACGGCGGTGATCGCCACGTCGGCCGGCGCCACCGGCCCGCCCGGGTAGCCTTCGAGCGTCACCCGCAGCCGGTGCGCGCCCGGGGGCACGCCCATCAGCGCGAAGCGCAGCTCCCGAGTCTGCAACACGTCGACCCCGTCGAGGGCCAGATGAAAGACCCCGGCGGCTGGCCACTGGGCGGCCGTGGGCGCCAGCGAGACGCCGTCGACGGTCAGGCGGATCTCGACCGAGGCGGCATTGACCGTGGCCCCCGCGACCGGCTGCACGATCCGGATCTGGGGCGCGGGGGCGGCATGGCCCGGGACGATCCCGGCGCCCCAGAGTCCCACCAGGAGCAAAGACCGGGCCAGTGCCCCCCCGAGGCGCCGCCCAGTACCGGGATCTCGCCGCATGCCGCTCAGGCTCCCGGGCGGGCGATTTTCAGCTGGACGCCGCCGACCGTCAGCAGATCGTTGTCCAGCATGGGCGTCGGCCGGGCCAGCTCGGCGCCGTTGAGCAACG
>DATGEF010000416.1:0-6662 GCA_035310405.1 Chloroflexia bacterium
CCTGCCCGACATAGCCCATCAGGGCCTCCTGATCATAACCCACATCCTCCAGGCTCAAGACGAGCACGTCGGCGCGGGCGAGCAGCGGGCCGGCGGCGGCCCAGGGGCTGGGGACGATCCAGCCGGTCGCATCCCAAGAACGCAGCCACCCCTGGGGCGTGACGCCGACCAGCGCCGCGCGGCTGCGATCGGCCCAGGTGGGGGCCGCCGCGATCTCGGCGGCCACGGGCCCCAGGTGTAAGATACGCGCTCCGGCCCAGGCGGGCGGGAAGTCCCGCGGGTGGAGCGCGGCCGCCTGGGCCGTGATCCGTAGCCGCCGGGCTTCGCCGTCATACACCGGGGTAAAGGTGGTGGTGGCCGGCGAGGGCCGCACCTGGCAGAGGACGCCGGCCGCCCGCGCCGGCGCCAACAAGTCGGCGTCGGCGGGCGCGAGGGCCGTGACCAGGCCGGCGGGCACGCCAAGTGCCTGGGCGGTCAGGCTGGCATAGAGGGCCGTCCCCCCGGGGATGCTGGCGCCCGGCGACAGGAGATCTTTGCTGACATGGCCGGCGACGACATAGGCGGGAGCCGGCACCATTAGCGCCGGGGCATGATCACGACACGCCGGTCTTCGCCTTCGCCCGTGCTTTCGGTCATGACGTGCGGGTGCTCAGACAGGGCCATGTGCACCAGGCGCCGATCATACGGCGACATCGGCTCCAGGGGATACGGCTGGCCCTGCTCGACGACCCGCTCCGCCATGCGCTCGGCGAGCATCGTCAAGGCTTCGCGGCGCTTGACCCGGTAGCCATCCACGTCGACGACCACCCGCGCCCAGAGGTCGGTCTGGGCGCCCAGGAGCAGGTTGACCATGAACTGCAACGCGGTCAGGTTCTCGCCCCGGCGCCCGATCAGCAGCTGTTGATCCGCATCGCTGAGCCCGGTGACGTTGAGCACCACGGATGGCTCCTCATCGCCAAAGTTGATGCCGGCTTCCTGTTCGGCATCCGGGCGGTTGATCCGGCCCCGGAAGCGCATGCCGATCAGCAGATGCTGTAGAATCTCGGCGGCGACCGGCGCGACTGCATCGGCGGGAGTCGCGAAATTGCGATCATCCGGATTTTCGGGCTGCTCCAGCGCCGCGTCGATCTCGATGGCCCCGGGCGGGCTGGGCTCGGCCCCGCTATAGGGCCGGTCATAGACGTCGGGGCGCGGGCCGCGATCATAGCGATCGGGGCGGGGCCCGCGGTCGTAGCGATCGCCGCGCGCGGGGCGATCGTAGCGGTCGCCCCGGCTACTCTCGCGGGGCGGGGGGGCGCCCGGCGCACTCCGCGCGGGCGGCACCGCGGGCGCGGGGCGGAGCGGCTCGACGTCGAGCGCCGGGGGGGCCGGGCGGGCCGGCGCGGGCGCCCCGCGCAGCTCCCGCTCGCGGGCGCCCGACAGCTGCTCGCGGGCGGTGACCCGGACCAACACTTCGTCGTCGTCACTGCCGGTTTCGGTCCCACTCAACACTTGCACATCTACCTGCTCACGGGTCCGGCCCATCTGCTCGAGTGCCAGGCGCACCGCTTCGTCGACACTGCGGGCCTGGATTTCAACCTGTCGCATAGCCATCTGGATGCTTTTCCTCCGTCGTTCGCTAGCCCTGGCCTATCCTCAGCGCTTATTTTTGCGCTTGCGCGGGAGCGTGGATCCGGTCGGTAGATCGCTCTCGGCGCCGTTGCCGTTGATCGTGGTCAGGTGCCGGGTGGCGTCGTCCTCAGCCGGCGCGGGGCCCTCCGCGGGGCCGAGCAACCGGGTCTCGGCCCCGTTGCCGTTCTGCGCGGCCCGGGCCGCGGCCGCGGCTTGTTGTGCTTCCTGCGCGGCGATCGCCTGCTCCATCATCTTTTCCATGAAGCTCTTCCGTTTACCGGGGGTGCTGCCGATACTGCTTGTGCTACCGCTGACTTCCGCGCGATTCGTGGCCAGCCGGTAGGCCGCCGCCGTGCTCGGGCTCTTGCGGGGCGCCTTGTCGGCATCCGCCTGCGCGTCGACCGCCGCCATCTCTTCCAGAATATCGGCGGTCGGCGCCGGCAGCGGCCGGCGGGGCAGCCAACTGAAGCCCGGCACGTCGGGCAAGGTGCCGAAGCCGTTGATGAAATAGGTCTGCATGGCGCTAAAGAGGGCCGAGAACGTCCAATAGATCACCATGCCGGCCGGTAAGTTCAGATAGATGACGATCAAATACAATGGCAAGAACTGCATGATGCGGTTCATCATCGCCGTCTGGGGATCGGTGTTCTTATTACTGCCGTAGGCCTGGGCCATACGGTTGCTGAGGAATTGGACGATCCCGGAGAGCACCGGCCAGATATGGAAGGGGTCGGCGATCGCCAACGTCCCGACCCAGAGAAACGGCGTCGTAAAATCGTGGTTATTGCGCACCAGGTCGTTGAGCGCCGAGTAGAGCGCCAGCATGATCGGCATCTGGATGATCATTGGCAGACAACTGCCCGCGGGGTTGACCCCATGCACCTGGTAGATGCGCATCATCTCGGACTGCTGCTTGGCTTTGTCGTCTTTGTACTGCTTATTGACTTCCTTGATCAGCGGCTGGATGCGCTGCATCTCGCGCATCGACCGGAAGGATTTCAAGATCAGCGGAAAGGTCAGGATCTTGACGATCAGGGTAAAAATAATGATCGCCAGCCCGGGGTTCCCGACCAGGTGGTTGATCTCCACCAGAGAGAACTTTAAGAGGTCAACAAATTGTTGCCAGCCGGGGACTGCGGGGATATTCAAAACAAAACTCTCCTTACAAGTCTTGCAGCGCGAAAGCCACAGGCCTTTAGGCCCAGGGGATGAAGCGCAATCAGATTGTACACAGTCACCTTCTCCTGGTATAATGGGGCAGGCACTTTACCAATCCAATCGTGTTTGGCGGTTCCGAGGTAAGGTCCCTCGGGTAAAAGCACGACCGTAGCCCTTTAGGGCACAGGATCATAACCGCCGGCATTAAAAGGATTACAACGTAGGATCCGCCACCCGGCCATCAGCGAACCTTTCATGAAGCCGTATTTGGCGATCGCTTGATAGCCGTACTGGGAGCAGCTTGGCTCAAAGCGGCAGGTGGGCGGCAGGGCCTGGCTGATCGTCTTCTGGTATAGGCGGATCGCCCACAGGGCCAGGGTCTTCATACAAACGTGCCCGTTTCAGTAGTTCCGCCAGCGCTCCCTGCACCCGCCGGAAATCGGCTTGACTCATACTGGGCCGCGCAATCAGGAGCAAGTCCCAGCCTGTTTTAATATACGGAAGCTGGCCCCGAAAGGCTTCACGGAGCCAACGCTTGGCCCGATTCCGCTGGACGGCCCCGCCCACTTTCTTGCCGGCAATGACCGCGGTGCGCGTGGGGCCCGCGGGCGGGGGCCCCGGGAGCGCATAGAGCACCAGGGGCCCCTGGCTCCAGGATCGCCCCCCGCGGCGCACCCGCTCGATTTCCGCGGTGCGGGCCAGCCGGTGGGCGCGCGTAAAGCGAAAGCGCCGGACCCCGGGCCCCGGGTCCGGCGTGGCGGGCCGCGGGGGCTCCGTGATTAGCGCGGCCCCTTTTGCTCTTCGCTGACGCTGAGCCGGTGCCGGCCTTTCAGACGCCGGGCGGCCAGAACCAGGCGCCCCCCGCGGCTGGCCATCCGCTTCAGAAAACCATGCTCGCGTTTGCGCGGTATACGCTTGGGCTGATAAGTGCGCTTCATGGACGGTTTGCTACTCCTGTCGGCAGTTCAAGTTGATGGGCATCGATCGCGGATCACACGAAGCAGGAACAGTTCCCGGCCAGGCCGCGATGCACCTACCCATTATACGGATTCCGTCCCAGGGTGTCAACCAACGCGGCGCCGCCCGCGTCCGCCGGGACGGGTTGGATCTGCACGGCCCAGTCACCGGTCAGCACCTGCTCAAATGCCGCCATGATCGCGGCGGGGGGCGGGACGGCCGGTAGGAGCGCGTCCAGGCCGATCGCGCGCGCCCGCAGCAGCCCGGCCAGCCGCGCCCGATCGTCCGGCCGGGCGGCCAGCAACTCCGCCAACAGTTCCGCCTGCCAGGTCAGCGGCAGCCCGACCTGGAAGAGGACCCCACTGCGGCGCCGCACCTGCGCCAGGCCCACCAGCTTCCGCGGGCCGATCGCCACTTCGTAGGGCGAGACGGTGCCAAAGCAGGCGAGCTGGGCCAGCTCTTCGTCGCTCAGCCTCTGGTCGGCGGGCGGCAGCCGGCGCAACGGGCGCTGGGCCGTCGCCCGGACCTCGGCGATCGGGATCAGGCGGGTGTGGCCCACGCCGAGCGCCTGCAGCGTGGCCCGCCAGGCTTCGCCCAGCCAGCGGTAGGACTCGGTGACATCCGGCGCGGCCAGCCGGTGCCCCGGGGGCAAGGCGATGTCGAGGCTGAGCAGCGGCGGCCCAGCCAGCACGCCTGTGCCCCCGGAGCGCCGGCGCACGATCGGGATCGCCCGGGCGGCACACGCGGCCTGGTTGATCAGTTCCGGCGGCTGAAAGACGCCCAGGATCAACGTGGGCCGATCGGCCCAGTACCAGCGTAGCGCCGGCCCGGCCGTAGCCCCCTCCAGCAGCGCCATCGACTGCGCCACCTGGGCGTCCGCCGCGTCGACGTCCAGGGGATGGCGCTGCCAGACATCCGGCCCGGCGGCGGCGGGTGCCGGCCGGGGCGGGTCGCGCATCATACGGGTCATGCTCCAGTCTAGCGGATCTGGACCGGCGACGCAAATCCAGGATTGAGCAGCAAGTGAGCAACTGTGTCGAGGACCTGGGGCCGGCGGCCTAAGGCGCGAGGAGGCCGGGAGCAATCCAATCAGGGTGCTCCCGGGTATTACCTGATGGAAGTGGGGCCGGTCGCATTTGGTTTTATACAGCTATTGCAACTAGTTGCAAAAAAGACTATAATGCGGATGCCACAATTGTCTGCCGGGAGCCTCGCTGACAGGATTGCTCAGCTACTCGCCCAGAATGGCAAAGGAGATTGCTTTATGCGCGCCCTGTTCGCTCGGATTCTCAACGACCAATCGCAAGAAGTCCGCAGCAAAGTCATCAGTATGTATGTGGTGCTGGTGCTCTTTAACGTCATCATCTGGGCGCTCACGCTCCTGGTGTCCACCCAGTATGCCTTCGTGCTCAGCACCGGCTTGTTGGCCTACACATTTGGCCTGCGCCATGCGGTCGACGCCGACCATATCGCCGCCATCGACAACGTGACCCGCAAGCTGATGCAGGACGGCAAACGCCCCGTCGCCGTCGGTTTCTTCTTCTCGCTTGGCCATTCGACGATCGTGATCTTGCTGAGCGCGCTGATTGCCGTCGCCGCCTCCTTCGTGCAAAATACCATTCCGGACCTCAAGAATATTGGCGGGCTGATCGGCACGAGCGTCTCGGCCCTCTTCCTCTACGCCATCGGCATCATCAACCTGTTGGTCCTGATCGACGTCTACCGGATGTTCCGCAAAGTGACGCGCGGCGGCAGCTACAGCGAGGAGACCCTGGAGCAGTTTCTCCAGCAGCGCGGCATGATGAACCGCTTTTTCGGGCGAATTGTGCGCCAGATCGACCGCAGCTGGAAGATGTACCCGCTCGGCGTGTTGTTTGGGCTCGGCTTCGACACGGCCAGTGAAGTCGCCCTGCTGGGCATCGCCGCGAGCACCTCGGCCAATGGCATGCCGGTGATCTATGTCCTGTTGTTCCCGCTGCTCTTCACCGCGGGGATGACGCTGCTCGACACCACCGACTCGATCATGATGCTGGGGGCCTACGGCTGGGCGTTCGTCAAGCCGGTGCGCAAGCTCTACTATAATCTGAACATCACCCTCGTCTCCGTCCTGATCGCCCTGGTGGTCGGCACGATCGAGGTCTTGAGCATCGTGGCCAGCCAGTTGAACCTACAGGGCGGATTCTGGGGCTGGGTCAGCAACCTGGACTTCGAGACGCTGGGCTATGTCATCATCGGCATCTTCGTGGTCAGCTGGGTGAGCTCGACCTTGTGGTATAAAATCAAAAAATATGACGACATCGACGCCCAGGTCGAGCCGGCCGGCTAGAACAGGAGAGCGGCCGCATGCCCAGTGAACGTCTCCTGCAGTACAATGCCCGCCTGGCGGCGAGTGGGGTGCGGCTGACTCCCCAACGGTTTATGGTGCTTGAGGTCCTGGCCGCCAGTCCGGGGCACACGACCGCCGACAAAGTGTTAGGCGGGGTGCAGGCGCGCTATCCCTACGTCAATAAGACGACGGTCTATCGCACCCTGGAGCTGCTGACCGCGCTGGGCATGGTCGCGATGATTGAT
Organism: Chloroflexia bacterium; assembly: GCA_035310405.1. Taxonomy (GTDB): domain Bacteria; phylum Chloroflexota; class Chloroflexia; order QHBQ01; family JAICKM01; genus JAICKM01. The sequence goes on from DATGEF010000416.1 coordinate 6,298, forward strand.
GCGGGGGGTGCGCAGACCGAATACGAGCTGCTGGACGCGCCCCACCACCACTTGATCTGTAAGCGCTGCGGCCTCCAGATTGAGCTGCCGGACGCCACGCTGAACCCCTTGCGGCAGTTGATTGAACGCGAGCATAACTTCCAACCCTCCTTTGACCACTTCGCGCTGTTCGGCGTCTGCCAGGCCTGCCAGGAGCAGCTGGCCGCGCCCGGGGGCCCCCCGCCCTAGAGAGTGTTATGAACTTCAGGTGATCAATTGTACCACACGGCTGAGCATAAGTATCGCAAAGGCCAAGAAATGCAACCCGACCAATGTCTCCGGCAAGCGTTCATAATCCCGCGCCAAGCGCCGAAAGCGGGCCAGCC
>DATGEF010000417.1:0-2177 GCA_035310405.1 Chloroflexia bacterium
GCCCATCGCCGCCCAGCAAGCGGCGCAGTCCCTCGTGCAGGCGAGCGCGATCACCCAGATGAGCGGCACCATGGAGGAACTCAGCCAGACCTCGGACCAAATCGCCGACGCCGCCCTGACCGTCGCCGAGGCCGCCGAGCAAACCCTGGCGAGTGTCCAGCGAAGCCAGGCCGCCGTGCAGGCGGGGATGGCCGGCATGGTCCGCATCAAGGATCGGATCAACGATATCGCCGCCCGCAATCTCACCCTGGCGGACCAGAGCCGGCGCGTCCACGTGATCCTGGACCTGCTTGAGGAAATCTCGGCCCAGACCCATATTCTGGCCCTGAACGCCAGTATCGAGAGCGCGGGCGCCGGGGCGGCCGGCGCCCGGTTTGGGGTGATCGCGGCGGAGGTCAAAACGCTGGCCCAGAATAGCGCGGCGGCCACGCGCGAAGTGCAGGACGTGGTTGCCGAGTATCAAACGTCGATCACCGCGGCCATGGAGGCGACTGCGGAGGGCTTGCGCGAGGGCGATGCCGGGCTACGCCTGGCCGAGCAGAGCGGCGCGGCCAACGCGGCGATCGCGGCCGAGGCCGCCCGGACGGCGAAGCTGGTGCAGGCCATCCACCTGGCGACCCAGCAGCAGCGCACGGCGAGCGGGCAGGTGGTAACGACGATCCGCGAGGTGGTGGGGCTGGCGCAGCAGACCGCCGCCGGCAGCCAGGAGACGCTGGCCGCGGTCCAGCAACTCGACGCCGTCGCCCAGCACTTGGGCGCGGATCGCGACTCGGTCCCGCCGGCGCCGCTGGCGGTCCCGCCCCCCCGATCCGCCAGAACGCCGGATCTCGTGCGCCATATAGAGGCGGGCGTGTAGCGCGTTGGCCATAGGGTGTCATCGGCCCGCCCGGCCGGCTCCTCAGGGGGCCGGCGCCGGATTGTCCACGGCCAAGGCCCGCACCCCGCGCTCCAACAGCCAATCCTGCTGCCCGTCGTAGCTGCGGGCATGGAGCTCGTCGCCGGCCGTAATGTAGGCCAGCAGGCCGGCGCCCACATGCCAGGGCGGTCCCAGCGCGGGCCACGCGCTCGCCACGGTCGCCGAGTAGAGGGCCATCGGCACCGGGGCCGCGGCCAGGTGATCCAGCGGCAGGCTGTAGAAGGTGTAGCCGGCCGCGGGCGCGTAGGGGGTATAGGCGTAGCTGCCCGTGGTATAAATCACCCGCCCCGCGCGGACCCACGTATCGAGGAGCCCGGCCCCCGCGGGGACTGGGAGGGTGATTTCCTGGATCGGGCGGCCTGGGGGGATGTCGACGATCGTGTTCAGGGCGGCCGCGGCCCCCGTGGCGGGGGGCGCCGCGCCCAGCAACAGGGTGCCGTCCGCGGCCTCGCTCAGCAGATGCAGATCGCGCAGGCCGGGCCGGGTGCGAAAGTCGCCATCCCCCCCGGTAGCCCGATCGGGGTGCGCCGGGTCGATCAGGCGGACCACGGCGTGATCGCCCTCTGGCCAGGTGACGACCAACTGTCCCGCCTGCGGGCCCTGCCGGCGCACTACCAGCTGGGCGGGGAAGTGATCTTCAAAATGCGGCGCGGCGACCGGCACGTCGACCAGCAGGCGGAGCGGGGGCGGGCCCCCGGCGGCGAGCAGCCAGAACATGTTCCGAAACGATGCGGTGTCCGAGAGCGGCCGGTACAGCGGGAAGACCAGGTCCGCGCCCAGGGCCGCCGGCAGCTCCGTGCCGGGCGCCCCAGGCAGATCGGCCAGCGGCTGGGGGTCGGCGCCGGAGGGGTCCGCGCGGTAGAGCCGGGCTGCCCAGTGGGTGCCGCCCAGGCCCGTGGTATCCAGCAACAGCAGATGCTGGCCGTCGGGCGCGATGCCGCTGACCACCCAGCGGGGGTTGGGCAGGACCGGCGTCACCGGCTGGGCGCTGCCGAAGGCCTGGTAAGCGACGAGGAGATTCGGCGCGAGCGGCTGCGACTCGCCCAGGCTGGCCTGCCCATTGGTGAGCCAATAGCCCCAGACCCCGGCGTCTGTGCAGCGGTAGGCCGTGAACTCGTCCGGGTTGAGCGCCAGGGCGATATGCAGGGTGCCATTGGGGTTGTCGACCAGCAGGCGCCGGGCCGGCAGGCGGCCGGGCTGCGGGGTGGGCGGGGGATCCGGCCCGCGCCAGGGGCCGTCGAACAGCAGGGCGCCGCTGGCA